>NZ_JBEZXZ010000012.1:0-88448 GCF_040638275.1 Actinoplanes sp. NPDC026623
AGCTCCGCGCCGACCGGGTCGGTGCCGTCCGGCGCCGGCGGATCCACCTCGCGCCCCAGCCAGGCGGAGACCGGGAGGTAGCGCGCGCCCGCCCTCGCCCGCCAGACGCCGCGCGGCGGCAGCTGCACCGCCGGGATCAGGGCGCCGATCAGCATCTCGCCCAGCGCCCGGGTCCCCGGCTGCGGCCAGCGCCCGGCCACCGCCCGCGCGAGCTCGGACATCGTGCGCGGCTCACCGTCGGCCAGCACCGCCCGGCCCGCCGCCGCGAGCTCGCCGAGGTCCACCCCCTCCAGTTCGCGGCGGTAGACCCCGAGCACCCGCCGGCGCAGCATGAGGCCGTGGCGGGACCGCCAGGCCAGGACGTCGCCGGCGGCGAGCAGGTGGACGGTGCGGCGCATGAGGTGGGTCCGGACCACCTCGCGCCGCACCAGCAGCTGCGACAGCACGGCCGGGTCGAACGCGCGCAGCCGCGACCAGAGCCCGACGAACGGCTCCTGCGGCTCCTGCGCCTGCAGGCCGCACAGGTGCCCGACGGCGTCGAGGACCGGCAGGTCGGCGCGCTCGAGAAGCAGCTGCCGGGCCAGCGTCGCGCGGTTGAGCGCCCGGACGCCGAGGACGGTCACCGGCCCATGCCCCGCTCCCTCCGGCAGGTTGCCACGGCAAAAGGCAACAGTCGCAGGCTAAACCGCGATCGAGGGTCACTCGTTGTGCAGCACCTCGGCGATCGTGGTCCGGGCCGCGGCGCGCGCCGGCACGAACGCGCCGAGGGCGGCGATCGCGATGCCCACCGCCAGCAGCAGCGTCAGCAGCGCCGGCGAGTAGACGTGCAGCATGAAGTCCGGCAGCGCGATCTGGGCGGCGCTGACCATCAGCGGGACGACCAGGCGGTGGGTGGCGATCCCGATCGGGATGCCGACCAGGCCGCTGAGCGCGCCCAGCGCCGCCATCGACGTGACCATCATGGCCGTCACCTGGCCCGGGGTCATCCCGATGGACTTGAGCATGCCGAGGTCGCGACGGCGTTCCCGGGCGTTGAGCACCACCGTGTTGAAGACGCCGAGCGCCGCCACCGTGCCCAGCATCAGGGTCAGCAGGGTGACCGAGGCGAGCAGGATCGCGGAGAACGCGTCGCCGTCGTCCACGGCGATCGCATCCACGCCGGGATCGCCGCGGCGGACCCCGTCGAGATAGGCGCCGACGTCGGTGTCCGGATCGAGCCGCACCTCGTAGGAGTCGGCCCGCTGCCCGGGTTTGATCAGCGCCAGGCTCGACCAGTCGGCGAAGACGACCTGCGCGGAGTTGGTCAGCACCTCGGCGACGATCCGCAGCCGAAGCTGCTTCCCGTCGAGCGCCAAGGTGAGCTGGTCGCCGATGTCGAGGTCCGCGCGGGCCAGGAACCGGTGCGTGACGGCGACCTGGCCGGCGCCGGTCACCGGCTGCCCGCGCAGCACCCGGTAGCCGAGGTCGGCGAGGTCGGCGCGGTAGAACCGCACCATGGTGGGTTCGGCCGCACCCACCCGCCGCATCTGCAGGTTCGCGCTCGCGAAGACCGCCGCGGTGCCGGGCAGCGACCGCAGCATCGCCTCCTCCGCCGTGTCGCTCAGCGTCGCCCCGGTCGCGCCGGGGCCGTCGGTGTAGACCTCGACCTGCGCCGCACCGGCCTGCTGGGTCGCGTCGCTCAACTCGGTCACCGACCGGGCCAGGCCGAGCGCGAACGTGACGCTGGTGACGCCGAGGATCACCGCGGCCATCGTCAGGGCACTGCGGCCCGGCCGGGCGAACGGCAGGCCCAGGCCGAGGCTGACCGCCCGCGGCAGCCGGCTGCCGGTGAGCCGGCGCTGGATCCACCGCCCGCGCCCGGCGTGCGGTGTGCTGCCGGCGCTGATCGCCTCGATCGCCGACAGGCGCCGGGCGCGCAGCGCGGGCAGCAGCGCGGACAGCGCGACGATCGCGGGTATCCCCAGCAGGGCGGCGACGCTGACCCAGGGCGACACGCCGACACCGCCGGCCCCGTAGATCTTGAAGTCCTCGTGCAGCAGCGGGGTGGCCAGCGCGTTGCCCAGCGCCGTGCCGAGCACGCAGCCGATCATCGCCGGGACCGACACCATCGTGAGGTAGACGGCGAGCACCTGATCGGGGGTGAAGCCCAGCGCCTTGAGCACGCCGATGTGCCGGATCCCGGCCACGACCGCCCCGCTGACCACGTTGGCGACGATCAGCACCGCCACCGCGAGGCCGAGGATGCCGAACACCACGAGGAACGGCACCAGCGTCGACGCCTGCGCGGACGCCTTCGCCCGCAGCGCCAGATAGGAGCTGGTCGCGAGCAGCGCGTCCGCCGGCACGCCGGTGGTCGCCGCCGCGACGCCCGAGGCGACCTGCGCGTTCGTCGCCGCGGGCGCGAAGCGGTACAGCATCTGCAGCACGGTCGGGTGCAGCGCCGTCATCTGAGCGGAGCTGACCCAGGCCTGTGCGGAGTCGCTCACGGAGAAGGCGGAGCCGACGACGGTGAGTTCCGGCCCGCCGGCGACGCGGATCCGGGTGCCCAGCGCCAGCGGGGTGCCGCCGTCCCCGGCCTCGACCGGGTTTCGGTTGAAGACGATCTCGCCCGGTGCCGTGGCCCAGCGGCCCCGCCACACGTTCAGGCGGTCGACCGGTCCGCCCGGATCGTCGCGCCCCACCAGGGTGGCCTCGAACGGGTGCAGCCCGTCCGCGTCGAGCAGCAGGTCGCGCATGGCCAGCCCGTACGGCCCGGCGACCGCGTCGACCGCGGGGGTGCGGGCGGCGGCCGTGAGCTGCGCCGCCGAGACCTTCGCGGGGTCGAACGCCGAGACGGCGTGTGCACCCTGCTGCTTGGCGTACGCCTGGTCGAACGGTCCGGAGGCCGCGGCCAGCAGTCCGAGCGCGACCACCGCCATGGTCGTCGACAGCCCCACGACCACGCCGATCACGATCGTCTGCAGCCGGCGCCGGCGCACCGCGGCGCGCGCGGCCCGCCACACGGCGCTCACTGCGCGGACTCCAGGCTGCGCTCGCGGGCCACGCGCCCGTCCACGACCTCGATCAACCGGCTGGCGCAGCGGGTCGCGAGCCGCTCGTCGTGGGTGACGAGCAGCAGCGTCTGCCCGATCTGGTTCAGGTCGAGCAGCAGGTCCATCACCTGCTCGCCGGCCCTGCTGTCCAGTGCGCCGGTCGGCTCGTCGGCGAGCAGCAGCGCCGGGCGGTTCATCAGCGCCCGGGCGACCGCGACGCGCTGCCGTTCGCCGCCCGACAGCTGCGCCGGGTAGGTGTTGCGGCGCCCGGCGATGCCGAGCTCGTCGAGCAGCTCCAGCGCGCGCCGGCGGGCCTGCGCCGCCGGGGTCCCGGTCAGCTGGGCGGCCAGCGCGACGTTGTCGAGTGCCGGCAGGTCGTCCAGCAGGTTGAAGAACTGGAAGATCATGCCGATCCGGCGGCGGCGGAACAGGGCGAGACCCTTCTCGTTCAGCGTGCCCAGGTCGTCGCCGTGCACGACGACGGTCCCGGAGCTCGGCCGGTCCAGCCCGGCGACGAGGTTCAGCAGGGTCGACTTGCCGCTGCCGGACGGGCCCATCACCGCGACGGCCTCGCCGGGGCGGATCTCGAGATCCACGCCGTCCAGGGCGACGGAGTCGCCGTACTCCTTGCGTACGGCCGAGAGGCGGACCACCGGCTCGGTGCTGGCATCACTGTTCATGGTGGTAGAGCCTGGGCTACCCGGGCGGCGCGGGCATCGGCCCGTCGGGGTATTCGCCTCGCGCACCTCATCCCGTGGAGGTAGGCACCGGTTCCGGGGGGTGATGCGGACGGCGGTGCGGGCCTGACACAGTGGGCGGCGTGTGGGAGCTGAGCGTCGCGGCGGGTGCGGTGCTGATCGCCGCGTTCGCGCTGGCCGGGCTGGCCGGGGCCCGCCGGGCCGCGGCCCGCGCCGGCGCGGAGCGCGGCTGGCTGCTGGAACGGGAACGGCAGGGCGCCGCCCGGCACGCCGTCGACGCCGAACGCGCCCGGATCTCGCGGGAGCTGCACGACATCGTCAGCCACAACGTGAGCCTGATGGTGGTGCAGGCCGCGGCGGCGCGCGAGGTGCTGGACGCGGCACCGGCGGACGCGGCGGCCGCGCTGCTGGCCGTCGAGGCGGCCGGCCGGAACACGATGGCCGAGCTGCGGCATCTGCTCGGCGTGCTCGCGCCCCTGCCGGACGGCGAGGACGAGCTCGCACCGCAGCCCGGGCTGGGCCGGCTCAGCCCGCTCATCGACCGGATCGCGTTCGCGGGGATGCCGGTCGAGGTGCGGATCTCCGGCGAGCCGCGGCCGCTGCCCGGGGGAGTCGACCTCACCGCGTACCGGATCATCCAGGAGGCCCTCACCAACGCGCTCAAGCACGGCCACGGGGGCGGCGCGGAGGTCACCGTCCGGTACGCCCCGCGCTACCTGCGGGTCGAGGTGCTCAACAGCGGCCCGAGCGTGCTCTCCGGCGGCCGCCCGGCCGGGCGCGACCAGCAGGACGGGCGGGGGCTGCTCGGCCTGCGCCAGCGGGTGGCCGTCTACGGCGGCGAACTCGACGCCCGGCGGCGCCTCGGCGGCGGCTTCCGGGTCCGCGCCCGCATCCCGCTGGCACCGTCATGACCGAACGCGGGGAGGCGCCGCCGCGGGTGCTGATCGCGGACGACCAGGCGCTGGTCCGCACGGGCTTCCGCATGATCCTCACGGCCCGCGGCATCAGCGTGGTCGGCGAGGCGGCGGACGGCGCCGAGGCGGTGACGGCGGTCCGCGAGCTGCGCCCCGACGTGGTCCTCATGGACGTGCGGATGCCGACCATGGACGGCCTGGAGGCCACCCGCCGGGTGGTGGCGCTCGCCCCGGACTGCCGGGTGATCATCCTGACCACCTTCGACCTGGACCGCTACGTCTACGCCGCGCTCGCCGCCGGCGCGAGCGGCTTCCTGCTCAAGGACGTGACGCCCGCGCACCTGGCCGCGGCGGTGCGGCTGGTCGACACCGGCGACGCGCTGCTCTCACCCTCGATCACCCGGCGGCTGGTCCAGCGCTTCGCGGCCGGGCCGCACGCCGCGGTGACGCCGGCCCTGCACCGGGACCTGGCCGTGCTGACGCCCCGCGAACGCGAGGTGCTGACCCTCATGGGCCGGGGGCTGTCCAACGCGGAGATCGCCGCGACGCTGATCCTGAGCGAGGCGACGGTGAAGACCCACGTCGCCCACGTCTTCGCCAAGCTCGCCCTGCGCGACCGCGCCCAGGCGGTCGTCCTCGCGTACGAGACCGGGCTGGTCGCGCCGGCCGCGGACGGCCCGGCTTGACTCGTCACCGCTCCTGATCCGGCTCGTTGAGCCGCCGCACCAGCCCCGGCCCCCGATGGATCGGCGCGTCACCGACGAGCTCCTCGCCCCGCAGCCGCGCCTCGACGGCCTCCGGCTCGCGGCCCAGCATCCGCAGCACCGTGCACCGGTGCAGCAGCAGCTCACCCATGCGCACCCGCATCCCGAGCCGCTCGTACTCCGCGATGCCCAGGTCGTATTCCGCCAGCGCCTGCGCCCAGCGCCCCTGCATGTCGGCGAGCTCGCCCAGCGCCGCGTGCGCGCCGCCGATCCCGCCGCCGCTGCGCAGCCGCTCGAAGACGGCGAGCATCTCCGCGAAGTCGCGCCCGGCGGCGTCGAACGCGCGCTCCTGCGCCGACAGCCAGCCCCGCTCCTGCAGGCAGTAGCCGAGCAACTGGTCGTCGCCGGTGCGCTGGGCGGCCCCGAACGCCTCCGCGAACAGCTCCCGGGCCCGCACCCGGTCACCGGCGAGCTTGTGCGAGAGCCCGAGACCCAGCACCGCCCAGCCCCGGGCCACCTCCGGGCCGTCGGCCAGCAGCTCCACCGCCCGGGTCAGCATCGGGGCGCTCAGCTCCGGCCTCCAGAAGGTGTTGTAGAGCGTGCCCAGCGACAGCCGCACCTCGGCCTCGTCCTCGACCGCGCCCAGCCCGGACAGCAGCTCCAGCGCCCCCAGCAGCGCCGACTCCGAATCAACGAACTGGTCCTGCGCCCGCAGCGCGTCGCCGACCCGCCACTGCGCCAGCGCGATCTCCCGCACGTTCGACCCGAGCCGCTCCGCGATCTCCAGCGCCTGCTCCGCGGCCGCCAGCTCCAGATCGACGAGGCCCGCCATCCCGTACGAGTGCGACACCCACCGCAGCGCCCGTACCCGGAAACCCTCGTCGCCGGCCGCGACCGCGGCCGCCGCACCGGCCTGCCACAGCCGCAGCCGCATCGAGTGGTCGGCCACGTCGTCCAGCAGCGGGTGAACGGCCACCACCAGACCCATCGCCTGCCCGGTCAGCCCCGCACCCACCGCCGCGTGCAGCACGGCGACGACGTTGTCCCACTCCGGCTCCGGCCACACCCCGGGCCGGGCCTGCCCGGTCAGCCACCGCACCTGACGCCGCAGGCACTGCACCGCGTCGTCGCCGGCCTGCTCCTGCGCGAACAACCGCAGCAGGTCATGCAGCCGGTACCGCTCCGGCGCCGGCGACTCCACCAGGAACGCGTCCACGAGCCGCTCCAGCGCCTCCGCCACCACATCCTCGCCCAGCTCACACCGCGCCGCCGCGGCGCCGAGCGCCAGCGACGTGCCCGGATAGCCGCCCGCGAGCCGGAACACCGCCTGCTCGACCGGGCCCAGCTCCTCGTAGCCGGCCTGGAAGCTGGACCGCACCGCCCGATCCGCCAGCCGCAGCTCGTCGAGGCGCCGCTCCTCGTCGACCAGCCGGTCCGCCAGCGCCGACGCCGACCACTGCGCCCGCGCCCGCAACCGGCCGCCGGCGATCCGCACCGCCAGCGGCAGGCCGTCACACAACCCCACCACCCGCCGCGCACCGTCCGGATCCGCCGCGACCCGGCCCCCGCCGGCGGTCATCGCCAGCAGCTCCAGCCCCGACCCCGGATCCAGGGCGCCCAGCGTCAGCACCTCGGCGCCCAGCAGGTCCGACAACAGCCGCCGGCTCGTCACCACCGCCAGGCAGCCCTCCCCGCCGGGCAGCAGATGCCGCACCTGCGCCGCGTCACGCGCGTCGTCGAGCAGCATCAGCACCCGCCGGTCGGCGACCGCCGACCGGAATCGCGCCGCCAGATCCACCACGTCGCCGCGCAACTCGTCGTCGGGGCGCCCCAGCACCCGCAGGAACCGCACGAGCACCGTCTCCGGCGGCACCGGATCCGCCGACGCGCCCCGCAACGCGGCGAACAACTGCCCGTCCGGGTAGCGGTCGCGCGCATCGTGGGCGATCCGCAACGCCAGCGCCGATTTACCCGTACCCGGGGCCGCCGCGATCACCACCAGCCGCGCACCGCCCGAGACGGCCGCGTCCACCGTGGCCAGTTCCTCGGCCCGGCCGATGATCACCGGAGCCGCCGGCAACTCGCCCGGGCGCGACACGACCGGCGCCGCGGCCGGCGCGGCGGGGGAACCCAGCCGGTGCTGCCACACCGCGAGGCCGGCACCGACGACCGCGAGCAGGCCGACGAGCAGCCACGCGTACGGCCGCAGCCCGGCCGGCAGGACGCCACCGGTCGCGACGTTCACGGCCACCGCCAGCAGCACCGAGAACAGCACCGACATGACGATCAGCAACGGAACCGACCGATGCCGCATCATGCCAGGAAACATACAGGGGCATCGCTGTCCGCGCCCCTGTCAAAATCGCGGCCATGAGATCGGAGCTGATCACCCGGGCGCTCGGCCTGCCCGACCCCGTCGGCGAACCGCGGCCGTTCACCTACAGCAGTTCGCAGACCTGGACGCTGGACACCACCGACGGCCGCGTCCTGCTCAAACACCTGCCGGCGGCCCAGCCGGCGACGCTGGCCTTCGAACGCAGGGCCCGCGCCGCCGCGATCGCCATGCCGACCCCGGTCGGCCACCCGGCACACATCGACGGCGTCGGCCTGGTCCGCGCGTACGCCTGGATCGACGGCCGCCCCCTGCGCGACACCGACGACATCGCCGCCTGGCTCGGCGAAACCCTCGCCCGGCTGCACGCCATCGAACCCGCCGAGCCCGCCGGACCCGACTGGTACCACCTGCACGACGACCGCTGGCACACCTGGCTGCGCGCCGCGCCACGCCCCTGGACGCCGGCGCTGCGCGAACACCTGCCGGACATCCTCGCCGCCACCGCCTGGGTGGCCCGCGCCTTCGACGACACCGCCGACCACGTGACCACCCACCGCGACATCGAAACCCACAACATCATGATCACCGCGGCCGGCCCGGTCCTCATCGACTGGGACAGCGCCGGCCCCGACAGCGCGGGCCTCGAAACCGCGCACGCGGCCTACTCGCTCGCCACCCACCACGGGCCCCGCCCCGACCGCGCCGCGATCCGCCGCGTCCTGGACGCCTACACCGCCGGCGGCGGCACCGCGCCGACCGGCCCGGACGTCCTGGCCCGCCGGGCCGGCATCCGCCTCGGCCGCCTCGCCGAACGCCTGCGCATGTCGCTGGGGGAGCAGCCGGCCGGACCCCGCGACCTCACCGAGAACGAAACCCGCGCCCAGGCCCAGATCCGCAGCTTCCCGGCCTTCACCCACAACCTCATCCGGTACGCCGACCTGTTCACCTGACCCGCCGCACGTCCGGGTTCCCGGGGCGTGAGTTCGGGACCCGCCGTGCTCGTGGGTGTCGCGCGGGCCCGCACCTCGCACTCGCTGACACGACGCCCGACGCCGTGGTGGCGTTAAACTCGTCGGCCATGGGCCAGCTGATCTTCAGCCTCAACGTCACCCTGGACGGTTGCGTCGACCACCAGGAGGGGATCGCCGACGACGAGACGCACGCCTTCTTCACCCGTCTCCTGGACGCCAGCGGGGCCATGCTGTGGGGTCGCGTCACCTACGAGATGATGGAGAGCTACTGGCCGGCCGTCGCCCGCGGCGACGTGGAGGCGCCGCCGTCCTTACGCGAGTGGGCGGTCAAGCTGGACGCCAAACCCAAGTACGTGGTGTCCTCGACGCGCGACGACTTCCCGTGGACCAACAGCCACCACATCGCCGGCGATCTGCGCGAGGGCGTGCGGCAGCTCAAGGACGCGACCCCGGCCGGGGTCCTGCTCGGCAGCGGCAAGCTCGCGACCGCGCTCGACCGGCTGGACCTGATCGACGAGTACCAGCTGCTCGTGCAGCCCAGGATCGCCGGCCACGGCCCGACCCTGCATGAGGCCGGTCTGCCCGCCACACGCCGGCTCGAACTGCTCTCGGCGGAGCCGCTCCGCAACGGCGTGGTGGCCATGCACTACCGCCGCGCGCGCTGAACCCCGGGCCGCCGGCTGCGCGGCGTCCCCGCGCTCGCCGAACCGGGCCGGCATAGTCTGGCACGGTGCTTGATGGCTCTGATGGCGGTCGCGGGCCGGCGCGGGCCGTCTATCCCGGGACGTTCGATCCGTTCACGCCGGGCCATGTCGATGTCGTCGACCGGTCCCGCCGCATGTTCGACCACGTCACCGTCCTGGTGGCCGTCAACGGCGCCAAGCGGCCGTCCCGGGAGCCGGACGCGCGGGCGCAGCAGATCCGGCGGCTGCTCCCGGCGCAGTGGACGAACGTCACGGTGGCCGCCTGGCAGGGGCTGACCGTCGACTACTGCCGCCGGCACGGGTGCGGGGTGATCGTCCGCGGCGTCAGGAACTCGACCGACTGGCGAAGCGAGTACGAACTCGCCGCGATGAACGAGGCGCTCGGCGTGACGACGCTGTTCCTGCCGGCCCGGCCGGAGCTGGCGACGACGTCCTCCACCGCGGTGCGGACCCTCCCGCCGGCTCCCGGTCCCCGCCGGTGACCCGGCGGGGACCGGCCGGGCCTCAGTCGGTGACGTTGTACTTCAGGTCGTACACGGCGTCGCCGTTGCTGAACGTCCGGGTGGCGTTGGTGACCGCGTCGCAGGCGATGGTCTCCCGGTCGACGGTGACGTTGCCGGGCCACTTGTCCAGCACCAGCCGCACCTCCAGGCCCGACGAGCCGAAGCCCGCGATCGGGTAGCCGAACGCCGCGTCGGTGTGGGTCGTACCCAGTGCGAACATCACGCCGTCGCCGCCGGAGGGGAACCAGCGGTCCTCGACCTGCAGCCACACGTAGTCCCGCTGGCTGCCGTTGTCGGTCTGCAGATTGCGGGCCTCCAGCGACACCATGTCGAAGTCGCAGCTGGTCGCGGCGGACGCCGGCCCCGCCACGGCGACCACGCCGGCCAGCCCGGCGCCGGTCAGCCCGAGAGCCAGCAGGGCGCGTCCGGCCGTACGGGTGAACAGGTTCCTCATCGTCTCGTCCTCTCGTCGCGGCGCCGCTCGGTGGCGCCGTCCCCACCGACGATCCGGACCGCCGTCACGGCCGGATCCGGGTCGCCTCACGGTCCGGGCCCGCTGGCACGTTGACGACAATGAGTTGCGCCCGCGGCGCACCACGGCGACGCTGTGCAGCGAGGGGGCGCGGTGAAACCGTCAGCGGTAAGGACGTGGGCGCCGCCCCGGCCCACCTGCCGGGTCGTGTGCGCGGCGGCCGGCTACGGCAAGACCACCGCGCTGCGGGCGTGGTATCCGGCGGCCGGGGCGCGCTGGCACCGTGGCCTGCCCGGCGGCGCCGCGGATCCCGTCGACGCCCTCGCCGGCGCGGTGCTCGACGAGGCGCGGGCCGGCGCGGGCCAGATCGTCTTCGACGACCTGCCACGCCTGCCGGCGGACACGGCCCGCGCCCTGACCGAGGCACTCGCCCGCCTCACCAGCACGGACCTGGCGGGCTCCGTCGACGTCGCGCTGGCCTCCCGGTGGCCGCTCGGCGCCGCCACCACCGCCCTGCCGGACACCGCGCAGGCCGTCATCGGCCCCGCCGAGCTGTCCCTGCCCGTCGACCGCGTCGCCGACCTGCTCGCCGACGACTACGACGTGACCGACTGGACCACCGGCGGATACGACGCCGGCGCCCGCGACCTGCCCGAGCGGGTGCACCAGGCGACCGCCGGCTGGCCCGCCCTGGTCCACCTCGCCGCCGAGATGCTGCGCACCGGCGGCGTGCCGCACGGCGACCTGCTGCCCGTGCTCGCCGCACCCGGCGGGCTGATCGCCGGCTACCTGGCCGAGGAGGTGCTGGCCGCCCTGCCCGAGCCCGCCCTCCGGCTGCTCGAGCACGTCGGGGACCTGGCACCGGTCGACCCCGACCTGTGCCGGGCGCTGGGGCACCCGAGCGCCGCCGAGACCGTACGCCTGCTGGCCCGCTGCGGCCTGCTGACCACAGCCGGATCCCCGCCGCCGGTGCCGGGCGGGCCGCCGCCGTCCGCCCGGATCGTGCCGGTGGTGGCCGAGGTCGTCCTCCGGTCCCGGCGCACCCGCACCGCGTCCAACGGCGCCGGGGTCGCCGCCCGGGCCGCCGCCTGGTTCGACGAGCACGGACCCGCCGTGTCCGCGGCGCTCGCCCACCGCCGCTGCGGACAGCACGCCTCCTGCGCCCGCGTCATCGAACGGCACGGCGAGGCCATGCTCGCCGCCGGCCACGCCGAGGCCGTCGGACGGCTCATCGCCGAGCTACCGGACCCGTTGCGCACCCCCCGGCTGTGGCTGTTCCTCGGCGACGCGCGCCGCGCCGGCGGCGACCTGGACGCCGCCATGCGGGCGTACGCCGCCGCCGCGCCCGGCCTGCCCGCCGGCAGCGCCGCACTGGTCTGGCGGATCGGCCGCCTGCACTACCACCGCGGCGACGCGCGGGCCATGCTCGCCGCCCTCGCCGAGACCGGGCCCGGCCCCCACCCGCCGGCCGACGCCGCGCAGGTCTCCGCCTGGACGGCCACCGGACACCTGCTGGCCGGCGACCCGCAGACCGCCCTGCGCCACGCCCGCGAGGCGGTGTCGCTGGCCGAGGCCGGCAGCCCCGACCCGGCCGGCGCCGACTTCGCGCCCGCCGCCGCCCTCGCCGCGGCCCAGGTGAGCGTCGCGCTGTGCCTGGGCGCGCTCGGCGACGACGCGGGCAGCGACGAGCACTACCGCCTCGCCCAGCCGATCGCCGAACGCATCAGCGACGTGGTCCTGCTCACCCGGATCATGAACAACCGCACCTACCACCTGCTGCAGGCCGCACGCTTCACCGAGGCGCTCGCCGCCGCCCGCACCTGCGCCCGCTACGCCGCCGCCGCACGCCAGCCCGAACTGCGCGACATCGCCACCTGCAACGAGGCCGACGCCCTCGCCATGCTCGGCCGCTTCGACGAGGCCGTACGCCAGTACGAGCGCGCCATCGCCGGCTACCGGCGGGCCGGATCACGGCGGGTCGCCGGCGCGCAACTCGGCCTCGGGGAGGTCTACCGCCGCCGCGGATGGCGCGAGCAGGCCCGCGCCGCGTTCGAACAGGCGGTGCGGATCTCCACCGAAACCGGCGACGGCCACGTACGCAGCCCCGCCGAAGCCGGCCTCGCCCTGGCCCTCATGGCCGACGACCCCGACACCGCCGCGGCGCACGCCACCGTCGCCGGATCCGGCGACACCCCGGCCCTGCTGGCACAGGGCTGGCTGGCCCTGCACCGCGGCGACCGGCCATCCGCCGGCGAACTCGCCACCCTGGCCTGCGAAACCGCCCGCGCCCAGGGCGACCGGCTGGGCCTCGCCGACGCCCTCGAACTGCGCGGCGCCGTCCACGCCGGCGGCCCCGCCGCCGAAGCCGGCCGCGCCCGCACCGCGCTGCGCGAATGCCACGCCATCTGGACCGAGGCCGGAGCCGCCGTCGAAGCCGCCCGGATCACCGTCACCATCAGCCGGCTGCCCGGCGCCGGACCCGACGACCGGATCCACGGGCTGCTCGCCGCCCAGCGGATGGAGTCCGCCGGCGCCGTCGCCGCCGAATCCCCGCCCACCGGCCGCCCCGACACAGCCCCGGACGGCCCCGCCGCCGAGATCAGCGTCCAGGCCCTCGGCCGCTTCGAGGTACGCGTCGACGGCGAACCGGTACCACCGTCGCGGTGGCAGTCACGCAAGGCCCG
This sequence comes from Actinoplanes sp. NPDC026623, assembly GCF_040638275.1. Classification (NCBI taxonomy): domain Bacteria; kingdom Bacillati; phylum Actinomycetota; class Actinomycetes; order Micromonosporales; family Micromonosporaceae; genus Actinoplanes; species Actinoplanes sp. NPDC026623. The sequence continues at coordinate 13,018 of NZ_JBEZXZ010000012.1, forward strand.
CGACCTGCTCCGCATCCTCGTCGCCCGGCGCGGCCGGCCGGTACCCCGCGAGGAACTGTGCGAGTTGCTCTGGCCCGACGACGACCCCGCCAAGACCGGACACCGGCTCTCGGTGCTGCTGTCCATCGTCCGCGGCGTGCTCGACCCCGCCAAAGCACGCGCCGCCGACCACTACCTCATCGCCGACCAGGCCAGCATCGCCCTCGACGTCACCCGGGTCCGGGTCGACGTCGAGGACTTCCTGTCCTACGTGGCCCGCGCCGCCCGACTGCTCGACGCCGGCGACCGCGACGAGGCCCGCGAACTGCTGGTCACCATCGACCGCCACCACGCCGCCGACGCCTTCGACGACGAACCGTACGCAAGCTGGTCGGGCTCGCTGCGCGAACAGACCCGAACCGCCTACCTCAGCATGCTGCGCATGCTCGCCCAGGTCTGCGGGCCCGCCACCTCCGCCGACGGCTACCTGCTACGACTGCTGGAACGCGACCCGTACGACGAACCCGCCCACCGCAGCCTGGTACGCCGCCTGGTCCGCGCCGGCCGGCACGGCGAGGCGCGCCGCGCCTTCGACCGCTACGGCCAGGCGATGCGCGAGATCGGCGTACGCCCACCGGACCGCAGCCTGCTCGCGCCGCCCGCCTCGGGCCCGCCGCAACGCGGGCCCCAGGCCGCGACACTCAATGGAAAGTACCGATAAGGGACGTCTCCAGACTCACCGACCCGTCATCGCCCTCGCCGTCCGCGGACCCGACCAGCGGCTGCGGAGCCGACCCGCCGTAAAGCGTGCCCCGCGCCCAGCTGACGCCCCCGTCAGACGCCGGCACGACCGCGTCCAGAGTCGCCGCCTCCGGCCCGGTCACCTTCGCACCCGTCGCGTACGGCTTCCCCTGCGAGTCGTGGTCCTGGCGAACGACCAGCTTGGGCCAGCCCAGGTCGTCGTTGACGGCGTGCACCATCCTCGGAGGCGCCGTCTCCGTCTGGCACACGGCGACCGCCGTCACCTGCGTGGACGCGGCACCCGGCCCGCCCGCCGTCACCAGCACCCCGGCCACCTGCGCGTTCAGGTCGATGCCCGTCACATGGCCGACCGCCGGATCCCCGGCGACATGGAACCCGACGCCGAACAACGTATCGCCGCCGGGGCAGGTCGCCACGGCCGCACCGAGACCGCTGCGGATGACCACGTCCGGATCACCCTGAGTCGTGCAGATCGCGTACCCGACGAGCGCCCAGTCGGAGGTCTGCCCCGGCGGGGCGGTCGCGGTCACCACCACCGCCCGCAGGGCCTGGTCCGGCACGATCGAAGTCAGCGCGACGCCGGTGTTGCCCGCCGGACCATAGTCGACGGCCCCGCCACCGACATAAGGCGTCGTATCCCCCGGGCAGGGCACCTCCACGACCTTGACCGGATCGGCGTTGGACTGGGTAGACCGGCCGATACGCGCCGACGCGGCATGGGCCGCCGTAGCCGTGCCGGTCGCCACCTCGGCCACCGGAACCGCCAGAGCACCCCCCGCCAAGCCCACGACCACCGCGACGGTCGCCGCCCGGAACCGGATCAGTTGAGTCAATGACATGCCGTTCCCCTCCCGGCCGCCGCGCGGACGGCGCCGGCCGGTTCCGATACTCCGCACCGGCGTCACGGTGACGTCAGGGTGCGGTGACGCGCACCCGACAACACCCGCCCTGACGCCACCCTGAGGCGCCCTGGACACCTCGCTGCCACGGTTCCGCACACAACACCCGACCAACGGAGGAACCGATGCGACCCCAAACCAGACGTACCCGCTGGCTCGCCCCCGCCGTCGCCGCCGCACTGCTCGGCGCCGCGTTCTCGGCACCCGCCCTCGCGGCCGGCGAGGACGACCAGATCCCCGCGGAGGTGGGCCCGTCCGCCTGCCTCGGCGGACCCCAACAGCTCTCCCTGGCCCGGATGAACGACACGCCGACCACCATCGGCGAGACCGGAACCTTCGTGCCACTCGCCAACTCCGGCGTCCCCGTGACGGTCCCGCCCGCCGCCAACGACCAGTTCGTCGTCCGGTTCAGCGCCGAGGCCGTCCTCGCCGGCCAGCCCGTGCCGGTCACCGTGCCCGCCGACAACATCCAACTGCAGATCATCATCACCGGGGGCGGCGTCACCCAGGTGATGGCGCCGCTCAACGACCCGACCTTCACCACGGGCGTGGGGGAGTCCAACGCCCTGCAGGCCTGCCGGCGCCTCGGACCCGGCAACTACACCATCGGCGCCCGCTGGCGCATCGTCGACCTGGGCGCCAACAACCAGCTGACCGCCACGCTGGACGACTGGATGCTGTCCGTCGAACAGAACGACTGACACCGCCACGGCGGGCATGGACCCCACGATCCATGCCCGCATGTGGCACGCTCCTCGCCATGCCGACCGTTGACGAAGGACATGGAACGTAAACCGCCCGGCCGAATCCGAACGGATCAAGGCCGCTCGCCGGCCGAAGGCGTCGCGATGCTGCGACCAGCCGCCCGTCGGTGACTCCGACGCAGGCGAGGTGCGCGGATGAGACGCGGCTCGACGCGCCACCCGCGAGCAAATAGGCCGCAGCCGGGGCGTGAACGGCGGAGATTCGCTCGAAAGTTGACCATCACGCCTTGGTCGATAATTGACATTATGTCAACCTGAGCGCGGCCGGGGTCGAAAATCACGGGAGCGGCGGTCCGGCGCAGGTTTTCGGCCCAAGAATCGGCCGACGGCCGTAAGTCCGGCAAAATCGGGCCGATCGGGATATGCGCCCGGCGGCGCACCTGCCGGATCGCCGGGTCCGGAGACCGGGACCTCGCGATGCGAAGGTTGCAACCACAGCGACCGCCGCTCAGGGCCGGAACCCACTCGGCGCGTGCAGTGCACACGCGCAGCGGCTGATGAAACATCCGTCCAAAGTCGAGGCCCGCCGACTCCCCGCCAAGAGCGAAATTGCTGCATAATATTCCTTATGCAGGACGAACAAGACATTCCAGTCACCGCGCTGATCGAGGAGTTCCTCGGCGCCCGCGCCGTGCGCAAGCCGTCCGAGCACACCCTCATGGCCTACCGCAGGGACCTCAACGCCGTCCTCAAGGAAATGGGTGAGAACGTCACTCTCGGTGACCTCTCCCCCAAGGCGCTGCGGGCGGCCTTCGCCGCCTTCGCGGCGGGCCGCGCCCCCGCCTCGGTCTATCGGGCCTGGTCGAGCTGGAACTCCTTCTTCGGCTTCCTCGTCGTCGACGGCGTCGTGGCGGGCAACCCCATGCCGGCCGTGGGCAAGCCGAGGATCCCGACGCCCTCCCCCAAGCCCCTGCGCGGCGAGGACACCCCGGAGCAGCTTCTGCTGGCGGTCAATCAGAGCGACGAGCGCCAGCGTGACCCGTGGCCGGAGCGGGACGTGGCGGTCGTCGCCCTGGCGCTGTGTGCGGGTCTGCGGCTGTCCGAGCTGCTGGCGCTCAGGGCGGGTTCGCTGCTGGGGCGCCCGGGCGAGCGGCGGGTCGAGGTGGCGGGCAAGGGTGGCCGTCCGCGGGCGGTGCCGATCGAGCCGGAGCTGGACGCGGTGGTGGACCGCTATCTGGAGAGCCGCCGCCTGCGGTTCGGGCGGGTGAGCCCGGCCGATCCCCTGTTCCTGGACCGTAAGGGCCTGCCGCTGCGGCGCGGGGGGCTGCAGTATCTGGTCGAGTCGTGTTATCGGCGGGCCGGCATCACGGACCGGGTGCCGCGGGGTGCGCAGCTGCACGCGTTGCGGCACACCTTCGCGACGCGGCTGGCCGAGGACGGCGCGAACGCCTCGGAGATCATGCGGTTGCTCGGGCATGCGTCGTTGACGACGTCGCAGGGTTACATCGAGGTGACGGCGGCGCACCAGCGCGCGGCGGTGCGGGCGAACCGCACCAACCGCGCGCTGGGTGAGCTGAGTGCCTGAGGCGTCAGGGGGTGATCACGATGGCTCCGCGTACGCCGCCGCGGGCGAGCCGGTCGTGTGCCGCTGCCGCGTCGGCGAAGGTGTGCACCTCGGCGACCCGTAGCGGGAGTTCTCCGCTCTCGGCCAGTTTCACCAGGTCGGCGAGGCGTTCGCGGTCGGGTGTCACTTCGAGGGCGTGGGTGCGGATTGCGCGGGTCGGCTCGGGGCGCAGCGGGGGTGACGCGGCGACGTAGCCGCCGCCGTCTCTGACCAGGTCCATCAGCGACGGTCCGAGCACTGCCAGGTCGATGACGGCGTCGAAGCTGCCGGGCGCCGCGTCCGGGCCGGGCAGGAACCGGGCGCCCTGTGACTGGATGAATTCGCGGTCGGTGTCTCTGGCGAGGCCGGTGGCGCGCAGGCCGGCGAGGCGGGCCAGGGCGAGGGTGAAGCCGCCGACCTGTCCGGCGGCGCCGGTGATCAGGACGGTGGAGCCGGCGGGCAGGTCGAGCAGGTCGAGGGCCTGGCGGGCGGTGAGGCCGTTGGTCGGCAGGGCGGCGGCCGCGGTGGCGGGGATTCCGTGGGGTGCGGCGGTCAGTCCGTCGGCGTCGAGGGTGACGTATTCGGCGTGGGTGCCGACCGTGGTGCGCAGCCAATGTGAGAAGCCGATGACGGTGTCGCCGATGGTGTGGTGCGGCGTGGACGGGCCTGCCGCGTCGATGGTGCCGGCGACGTCCCAGCCGGGTGTGTACGGCGGCGGGGTGGGTAGCGGTGCCGGGAATTGGCCTGCGCGGATCATCAGGTCGACGGGGTGCAGGACGGAGGCGGCTACTCGGATCCGGACCTGCCCGGGGCCGGGTTCGGGTATCGGCAGGTCCGCCGTGACGTGCAGGACCTCCGGTCCGCCGAACGCCGCGTAGGTGACTGCGCGCATCGTGGTTCCTTCCGTCGGGTGTGGTGGCCTCTCTGACGGTAGGTAACCTGGGAACTGTGGGGAAGTAGGTACCTGATAGTGCCTAGGGCACTCGGCGGAGGTGGCGAGCATGGCGACGGCGACGAGCGCGCAGCGGCGGGAGCAGGCCAGGCGCGACTATGACGCGTTCCTGGCGGCGTGTCCGACGCGGGAGCTGTTGAGCACCCTCAGCGACAAGTGGACGGCGCTGGTCATCGCGGCGCTCGCGGACGGCCCGCGGCGCCACGGTGAGCTGGCCCGGCGCATCGCGGGCGTCAGTCAGAAGATGCTCACCCAGACGCTGCGGGGTCTGGAGCGCGACGGCCTGGTGACCCGCTCGGTGACCGTGTCGATGCCGGTGCGGGTCGACTACGAGCTGACGCCGCTGGGCCGTGAGCTGCTTCCGGTGATGGCCGCGATCAAGGAGTGGGCCGAGACGCACATGGACCGTGTCCTGCAGGCCCGGGCCCGCTTCGAGGGTCCGTAACGGCCCTTGAGGAACATCGGAACGAAAAGTAACGCTAAGGATGATCTTGAGCCAGGGCCCCGGCTCGACACGTTCGGGGTACGTCGGTTGTCGTGATCGACTGACCGTTAACCCGGCTTCGATCATGTTCGATATCTTCTACCGTTTCCGCCTGTGCCGGTTGAGTTCCTCACTGATGAGCAGGCAGCGGCGTACGGCCGGTTTCCGGCCGGGCTGACGCCGACAGAGTTGGAAGGCCTTTTCTTCCTCGACGATGCGGACCGGGACCTGATCGTCGAGCGCCGGCGGGATGAGAACCGGATCGGGTTCGGGTTGCAGGTGGCTACGGTGCGGGCGCTGGGCCTGTTCCTGGAGGATCCGCTGGACGTGCCGACTGCGGCGGTCGACTACGTCGCGGTGCAGGTCGGTGCGGCGGATCCGTCGGTGGCCAAGGAGTATCTGCGGCGCCGGCCGACCCGGTTCGAGCATCAGCGGGAGATCGCCAGGGTGTACGGGTACACCGATTTCGCCGCGGCGGAGCCGGACCTGGCGCGTTGGATCGATGACCGGGCGTGGACGACCGGGGACGGGCCGAAGGCGATCTTCGACGCGGCGGTGGGCTGGTTGCGCGAGCGCAAGGTGCTGCTCCCGGCGGTGAGCACCGTGGCCCGGCTGGTCGCGCAGGTCCGGGCACAGGCAACGGGCCGGCTCCACCAACGGCTGTCCGACCTTGTATCGGCCGATCAAGCCCGACTGCTGGAGGACCTGCTCGACGTACCGGACGGCTCCCGGGTCTCGCAGCTGGAGAAGTTGCGAACACCGGTGACCAGGACGTCGGGCACCGGAATGGTTCGCGCTCTACAGCGGGCCGGTGAGGTCGCCGGGCTCGGCCTGGGGGCCCTGGACGTCGGGGTGGTGCCGTGGCGGCGGGTGTGGGAGCTGGCTCGGTACGGGCTGGAGGCGAAGGCGCCGACGCTGCGCCGGCACCCGTACGCGCGCAAGCTGGCCACCCTGCTCGCGACGGTGCGCGCGCTGGAGGCGAAGTCGGTCGACGACGCCCTGGAGCTGTTCGACGTGCTGATGACCACGGAGCTGCTGAGCCGGGCGGAGCGGCAGTCGAAGAAGGAGAAGCTGCGCCGCTATCCGAAGGTGTCCCGGCACGCCGGGAAGCTGGCGGCGGCGGTCGCGGTGTTGCTGGAGGCCGCCGAGTGGGGCGAGCAGGTGCGCCTTCAGCAGGTGTGGGACGCGATCGAGAGCAAGGTGTCGCGCGCCGAGCTGCGGGCGGCGGTCGCCGGGATCGCGGAGATCCTGCCGCCGGCTGACGCGGACCCGGATGGGGAGTGGCGGGCGCATCTGCTGGAGCGGATGGCCACGGTCCGCGGGTTCGTGCCGCTGCTGTGCAAGGTGATCGAGTTCGGTGCCACGACGGACGCGGCGCCGGTGCTGTATGCGGTCAACGATCTGCCGGACCTGCTCGATGCCCGGCAGGGCCGCAAGGTCGGTGCCGGGTTCCTCGACGCCCGCCGTATCCAGGTGGAGGTGGTGCCGTCTGGGTGGTGGCAGCGCCTGGTCTTCCCGAAGGATCGCCCGGCCGAGACGGTGGACAAGGCCGCGTACGTGTTCTGCGTGCTCGAGCAGTTCCACCAGCGGCTCAAGCGCCGTGACATCTTCGCTGCGGTCTCCGAACGGTGGGGTGACCCGCGGGCCCGGCTGCTCGACGGCGAGGCCTGGCAGCAGGCCAAGGCGCCCGCGTTGAACGCGCTGCAACTGCCCGAGGAACCACGTGAGCTGCTCGCCGGGCACGCCGCGGCGTTGGACGAGGCGTGGCGGCAGGTCGCTGCCGGGCTGGCCGTGGACACGGCGGCCCGCCTCGACGACGAGGGCCGGCTGCTCGCGCAGAAGGTCACCGCGGTGCCGGACCCGCCGAGCCTGGTCGACCTGCGCCGCCGGGTGGAGGCGATGCTGCCGCGCATCGACCTGGGCGAGCTGATCCTGGAGGTGATGGCCTGGTATCCCGGCTTCGCCAGCGCGTTCACCGCGCTGTCGGGCTCGGCGACCCGCCTGGACGATCTGCACGTGACGGTCGCCGCGACGCTGACGGCGCACGCGCTCAACGTCGGCTTCGGGCCGGTGATCTCCGACGGGATCCCCGCGTTGACCCGGGGACGGATCAGCCACGTCGACGCCACCTACCTGCGGCCGGAGACCTACGCCGCGGCGAACGGCGTGCTGATCGACGCCCAGGACGGCATCGGACTGGCCCGGGCCTGGTCGCGGCGGCCGACGGGATGCGGTTCGTGGTGCCGGTCCGCACGATCCATGCCCGGCCGAACCCGAAGTACTTCGGCCAGCGCCGCGGCGCGACCTGGCTGAACGCGGTCAACGATCAGGCCGTCGGCACCGCCGGGATGGTGCTGTCCGGCACCCCGCGCGACTCGATGCACCTGATCGACCTGCTGTACCGGCGCGACGGCGGCCGCCGCGCGGAGGTTGTCATCACCGACACCGGCTCGTACTCCGACGTCGTCTTCGGCCTGCTACAGATGCTCGGCTTCGACTACCGGCCCCAGCTCGCCGACCTGCCCGACGCCAAGCTGTGGCGGATCAACCGCACCGCCGACTACGGGGCGCTGAACGCGACCGCCCGCGGGATCGTCGACCTCGACCGGATCCGTCGGCACTGGCCCGACATGCTGCGCATCGCCGGATCCATCCACACCGGGCAGATCTCCGCCTACGACGCGCTGCGGGTCCTGTCGGCCGGCGGGAACCTTACCCAGCTCGGCGAGGCTCTGGCCGGCTACGGCCGGATCTTCAAGACCCTGCACGTGCTGACCTTCGTCGACGACGAACCGTACCGGCGCCAGATCAAGGGCATGCGCAACCTCAACGAAGGCCGCCACGACCTGGCCCGGCACGTGTTCCACGGCCGCCGCGGCGAACTACACCGCGCCTACCACCAAGGCATGGAAGATCAGCTCGGTGCGCTCGGCCTTGTTCTCAACTGCATCACCCTGTGGAACACCCTCTACCTGGACCTCGCCCTCGCCGGGCTGCGCGCCCAGGGCTACCCGGTGCTCGACGCCGATGTCGCCCGGCTATCGCCGTACGTGCGCCACCACATCCGGGTTCACGGGCACTACTCCTTCGCCCTGCCCGACCTCGGCGGACGTATCTACCGGCCGCTGCGCGACCCTGATACCGGCGACGACCAATAGTCCTCGCCAGTATCGGGGTGGAGGCGATCCGATCCGCCGCTGGACACGGTGGCCACCTGCGGCCCGGGCGGTGACGAGCACCTGTAACCGTCGCCTACGAAGCGGGCCTGGAGTGAGCCCAGGCCCGCTTCGCTGACCTCACTGCTTGCGGATTGAGGTCGCACTCGGCGGGCATCGCCGGGCCGGGCCGACGTCAGGATTCGTGAACGGGACCAGGCCAGCGGGAATGCGGTGCTGGAGCAGTTCCGCGAGCCGCGGCCGGATGTTGAACATCGCCGCCAGTGTGCGAATAGAGGCTTCTGCCTCTGCGGTGTCGCGTCCAGGAACCCTGGTCGCACGGATCAGGTTGTTGCGAGGTGTGTGCTCGACCGGAACGAAGGTGAAGACGTCGACCTTGTAGCCGACCATGCGCAGCAACGATGCACGAAGCGCATCAGTGATCACGTCGCCCAACTGCTCCTTGAGGACACCGTCGCGCGCGAGGTCACGAAAGCCGGGAGGCATCGTCTGTGGTCGTAGCTGTCGCTGCAGATGGTGGTGACAGCACGGTGAAGCGAGCAGATACGTCGCGTTGTGGTTCACGGCGAGCGCGAGCACGTCGTCGGTGGCGGTGTCGCAGGCGTGCAGCGCGATGACCAGGTCCGGGGCTTCGTCCGGCACGTAGTGCTCGATCAGTGAGGACGTGAAGGCGAGGTGGTCCTGCCAGCCGAGTCGGTGCGTGCGCTCGTTGTTCCGGGCGATCGTTTCGACATCCCGGTCCACCCCGACAATGGTGCAGGTGATGCCGCTTTCGCGCAGGTGGTGCGCGGTGGCGAACGTCAGGTAGGCGTTGCCGCATCCGAGGTCCAATACCCGCAGCGGTCCTGTCCGTGCCGGCCCGGTACTCAGAGTGGCGCTCAGAATCCGGATGAACTCGTTGATCTGCCGGTACTTGCGCTGACCGGTCGGCTTGACGGCACCGTCGTGGCTGACGCCGAGAACTTCCAGGAAGGCCGCATCCACAGGAATGGGACGCTCTCGTTGACGGTCGTGCGCCAATGATGCGACGTTGGCGGCAGCGCGCCGGGAGATCAGCAGCTGGCCACGCTTGGCGACGCGCGCCTCGATGGTGGCTGATCGCAACTCGATGTGGGCGTTGCGGAACGGCACCTCACACACCTCCTCCACGAGCGCTTCCAGACCGGAGTAGTTGCGCGTCGCAGCCGCCTTGTCGGTGTGCCAGGTGACCTGGGTCTGCACCGCGTCTTGCAGCGCCACCTTGCGGATGACGACCCGGCGCCACGGGTTTTGTGCGCCGTGAGCGGTTCCGCTGAGGACGGCACGTTGGAATTCCTGATGGTTCACGCAGTCGCGGATGAGGTCGGCCATGGTCGTGAAATCTGACATCTGTCGAGCCCGTCTTTGTTGTGCCGCATCAACGGCGAGGTGGTGGCGTTGATGCGGATGGGTGGTCGTGGAGCGGCGAGCGCTGCAAGGCGCAGCGCCGCTCAGCCGTGGTGGCCGAGCGGCACTGCGCGCCGGTATTAGGCGGTTGTTGCCTCACGTAGCGGACGCCAAGCGACGGCGGTGATGACAGCCATCGCGGCGGCCGCGATCCAGAACGGTGTGGTGAGACCCCAGATCTGGGCCAGCAGACCGCCGAGCAGGGACCCGAGGGCCGCGCCGCCCAGGTCGAGCAGCGAGTACACGCTGGCCACCCTGCCGAGCAGGCCCGGCGGTACCACTCGCTGACGCATGGTCACCACGATCACGCCCCAGACCATGGAGTGGATACCAAAGATGATCAAGATTGCCGCCGCGAGCAGGGGCGTCGTGGTCGTCGCGAGGGTCGCGTGCGTGACGACCTCGATGATCAGTCCCGCGCGCAGCACAGCCGTGGTGCCGAAAGCCTTCTGCAGCGAAGCGGCGACCGTGGTGCCGATGAGCCCGCCGACGGCGAAGGTGATCAGCAGGAAGCCGTAGCCGACGTCGGACAGGCCCAACCGCTCACGGGTGTAGAGCACGAACACCGCGAACGCGGCGCAGAACGCCACGTTCGCCAGTCCCATGCTGACGGCGAGAGTGCGCAGCAGCCGATGCCCCCACAGCCAGCGGACCCCTTCGGCAATATCCGCACGCAGCCGTGTGCGGTGGGGTCCGGACACCGGCGCGGGAACCTGCCGAATCTTCGCCACCAGCGCGGCGGCCACCGCGAAGGTCAGCGCGTTGACCCCGAAGGGTGCTGCGGCGGCGATCACGAACAGCCAGGCCCCCAGAGGCTTGGCGGCGAACTGGTTCGCGATGGTGAACGTGGCGCTGAGCCGGGTATTGGCGCCCGTCAGACGATCTGGAGCCACGATGGCCGGCAGGAACGCCCCGAAGGCGGTGTCGGCGAGGGTCTCTCCGGTGCCGAGTAGGAAGAACACCGTGTAGATCACGGCAACGGTGACGGTGTCCGTGGCGACCGCCGCCGTCAGCGCGGCAAGTGCGACGGCGCGGAACAGGTTGACCACGACGATCAGCCGACGGCGGTCTAGCCGATCGACATAGGCGCCGCTGATCAGGGAGAACAGCAGCCACGGAAGTTGCTGGACGAAGACGGCACCGGCGACCAGTGCCGGGTCGGTGGTGATGGAGGCCACCAACAGTGGGCCGGCCACCATGGTGACACCGTCGCCGATGTTGGACACCGCCGAGGCGGTCCACAGTCTGGTGAAGTCTGCGCCCATACGCGCAGAGACAAGGGCACGCAAAAATAGCTCCTCGAGCCAAGGGGAAACGGTCGTCGCTTCAGCGACCGCTTCACGGCGAGGAGCACCACACCGTCGGTGACAGCCGACGGTGGACCGGCTAGCGCGCGGTGTGCTCTCGCGGCGAAGCGGTGACCGTGACCTTGTCGAGGCGCATCCCAACTCCTAACTGTGGATCAATACCAGTCGCAGAATATCCGGTACGGCTTCACTGCCGCAGTGAGCACCCCGGCTGAGCCGGAACTCCGATCAGCCAACGGGCCGTTGGAGGACCTGGGCCTGGAGACGCTCACGAAGAGCGGCTTGCTCACGCGTCTCCAGTTCGTCGTCCTGCCGGATCCGGGCGGGCTCAGGCCGCAGCGCCACGCCACCATCCGCAGCGGCCTGCCCGGATTGCGCCTCGGCTTCGGCGAGCGCCCGATAGAGCGAGGCCACCGACGGGGAGCTGCCAGCGTTCTTGCCGGTCTTGATGGTCAGCTTCTTGGCGATGTCCGGTACGGGCACCCCCTTGTCCTTGAGCGCGAGGGCGAAGGTGAGCGAGTCGTCGTCGATGACCTTCGGCCGGCCGCCGTGGTTGCCCTTGGCGGCGGCGATGACCTGCCCTTCGAGGGTCTTCTCCCGGATGTAGTTGCGTTCGATCTGCCCGGCGACGGCGAGCACAGCGAAGAACATGGCGCCCATGCCATTGGGGTCGTAAAGGCCGGTGAGCGGCCCGGTGAGCAGCTCGAGCTGGATACCACCGGCCTGCAGGTCAGCGGAGAGCGTCATCAGCTCGGCGGCGTTGCGGGCCAGGCGCTTGAGCTCGTGCACGGTGACGATCACCGGGGTCTCGGGCGCCGCCTCCTTGAACTGGTGGGCCAGCGCGAGCGCCTTCTCCAACTCGGGCCGAACCTTGACCCGGGTGCTGATCTGCTCGGAGAAGATCTTGTGGCACTCGGCCCGGCGCAGCGCTTCGAGCTGGCTGCCCAGCTCTTGGCGGGCGGTCGACGTACGGGCGTACCCGATCCGGATCGCCCGCTCGCTGCGGGGCGCCGGGACCACGGCCAGCGCCGGGCCCTGCTTCCAGGTTCGGCCGGGCCTCCGGTCTGCGGGCACCGGCACGTCGAGTTCCTCGCGTAGCGCGGGCACCAGGCCGAAGCGCGCGGTGTGGTACTTCGCCGTGGTCTTCCCGCTTCGGGTGCGGCAGGCGCTGCCGGCGGGCGCACCGCAGTTCGGGCAGCCGTGCCGCTCGACCGCCGTCGCGGCCCGATCGGGTGTCAAGTTCATGCCGACAGTCTCTCAGAAGTGTCTCGCACAAACCTTCAGTTTTGAGAGGACTTTTGCGAATACCGAGCTGCGGAAACACGGTTGGTTTCCGGGTTCTCGCAGAACTCTCGTAACTGAACGTTTCTGCGAGAAGCCGTACGGCAGGGAGGCCCTCCCCCTCAAGATCATCGCTAGCGTTACTTTTCGTTCCGATGTTCCTCAAGGGCCGTAACGGCGGAGAGCCCGGCGCGGGGGCCGGGCTCTCGGGTGCGTGGTTCCGGCTCAGGCGATGGTGAGCTGGACGTCGACGTTGCCGCGGGTGGCGTTCGAGTACGGGCAGACCTGGTGTGCCGTCTCGAGCAGGGTGCGGGCGGTGTCCTCGTCGAGGCCGGGCAGCTCGGCCTCGATGGCGACGGTGAGGCCGTAGCCGCCGTTGCCGTTGGGGCCGATGCCGACGTCGACGGTGATCGCGGTGTCGGTGAGGGTGATCTTCTGCTTGCCGGCGACCAGCTTGAGGGCGCTGTGGAAGCAGGCGGCGTAGCCGGCGGCGAAGAGCTGCTCGGGGTTGGTGAGGTGGCCGCCGGGGCCGCCCATCTCCTTGGGGACGGCGAGGTCGAGGTCGAGGACGCCGTCGCTGGAGCGGGTGTGGCCGCCGCGGCCGTCGCCGGTGGCGGTGGCGGATGCCGTGTAGAGCGCCTGCATGGTGGTTCTCCCTAGTGGGCCGGGGTGGCTGCCGCGCCGCGGATGCGGCCGAGCAGGTGGTGCAGCTGGGTGAATTCGTCGACGGTGAGGTCGGTGGCGCAGGCGAGTCGCTCGGGCAGGCCGGCGACCCGGTCGCGCAGGGTGTCGCCCTGGTCGGTGGGGGTGATCCAGACGACGCGTTCGTCGTCGGTGCCGCGCTCGCGCCGGATGAGGCCCTGGGTTTCGAGGCGTTTGAGCAGGGGCGAGAGGGTGCCGCTGTCGAGGTGCAGGGCGGCGCCGAGCTCGCGGACGGTGAGGCGGCCGCGGTGCCAGATGACGCGCAGGGCGACGAACTGGGGGTAGGTGAGGCCGAGGGCGTCGAGGGCGGGCCGGTAGAGGCCGGTCATGGCCCGGGAGGCGGCGTAGAGCTCGAAGCAGATCATCTGCTCGAGTCCTGTGGTGTCGTCGGTGCCTGCCATGCCGAGAATGCTAGTGCACGATTGAGTTGTGCGCAACTGGATGGCCGGGGCCGCGCTTAGGATCCCGGGGTGATCCGATTCGTGAAACTCCCGCCGGCGGCGCTGCGCGCGCTGATCGACTCCGACCTTCCCGCGGCCAGCGCCGCCGCGGGTCAGCAGCTGTCCGAGTTCATCCGGGACGAGAAGTGGCTGTGGGAGATCCGCGGCGAGCAGATCGCCCGGGATCCGGCGAGCGCGGACTGGATCGCCCGGGTGGCGGTGGACGAGCCCGCCGGGGTGGTGGTCGGGCACGGCGGCTTCCACGGCCCGCCGGACGCGGGCGGCATGGTCGAGGTGGGCTACTCGGTGGATCCGGCGTACCGGCGGCGGGGTCACGCCAGGGCGATGCTGGCCGCGCTGATCGAGCGGGCGCGGGCCGAGCCGGGCGTACGGGTGGTGCGGGCGAGCATCAGCCCGGACAACGCCGGGTCGCTGGCGACCATCGCCGGGTTCGGGTTCGTCGAGGTCGGCGAGCAGTGGGACGAGCAGGACGGCCTGGAGCTGGTCTTCGAGCTCGCCGTCTAGCCTCGGGTGCGCCGGGGCGGGTCGAGGTGCACGACCAGGGGCAGGTGGTCGGAGACGCCGACCGCCGGGGTGCGCACCTGCACGACCGGGCCGAGTGGCCCGGCACCGCGCGGGTCGGCCAGGACGTGGTCGAGCTGGGCCCTCGGGTTGTGACTGGGGTACGTGGGCCGGCGGGCCAGGGTGCGCCAGCCGGTGAAGGCGCGGATGGGCCCGGCGGGCAGGTTGAGGTCGCCGAGCAGGATCCGCGGCGCGGGCAGCGCGCGCAGCGCGCGCACGGCGGCGCGCAACTGGCGGATGTTCCAGCCGGGCACGAACGACAGGTGGGTGTTCGCGACCGTCACGGGCCCGGTGGGTGTGTCGATGACGGCGGCGATGAGCACGCGGGGCTCGTCCTTGAGCAGGACCACTCCCCCTCTGGGCCCGGGCGCCCAGACTGGGGAGCGCACCGGGGCGGCGGGCAGCTGGGTGATCTGCCAGCGCAGCACCGGCCAGCGGCTGATCAGGGCGATGCCGTAGAGCGGGTGGGCGTTGTCGTCGGCGGAGCGCCAGGGCTGCCAGGTCTCCCCCGGCGTGCCGACGACGGCGGCGGCGAAGCGGTGCACCGTCGCGCCGAGGGCCTCGGCGGCGATGGCGGTAAGGTCGAGCAGGCCGCTGCGGGGCTGGGCGCGATCGACCTCCTGCAGGCCCAGGACGTCGGCGTCGAGGTCGGCGACCGACGCGGCGACGCGCTCGGCGTGTACGTTGCCGTCGGAGAGTGACCTGCCGTGCAGCAGGTTGAAGGTGGCCAGGCGCACGGAATAAGACCCTAGCGGTGGATGAGGGGTGTCAGCTGTGTTCAAGGCTGTCTGTTGTGCGGCGATGGTGTTCGTGATCCTGGGTGTGCTGGGGATGTGGTTACGGCGTAGCCGCGGTCGCGGCTGATCTTTGCCGGACAATGGGCGGCATGACCGACGACGATCTGATCGCCCGGCTCGAGGAGCACGAGCGACGCCTCATTTTCTCCCGGTTCGACAACGCGGACGCCTGGCATCTGGGCAGCCTGCTGGTGGACCTGGCGACCACCCGGGAGCTGCCGCTGGCGGTGGACATCCGCCGGGGAACCCAGCAGTTGTTCCACGCGGCGCTGCCGGGCAGCACGGCCGACAACGACGCCTGGATCGCCCGCAAGGTGCGGGTGGTGGAGCGGTTCGCGGCGTCCTCGTTCCTGGTGGGCCGGCGGCTGGCCGCCAAGGGTGTCGAGCTGGACGCCAAGTACGGGGTGGACCCCGCCGACTACGCCGCGCACGGCGGGGCGTTCCCGGTGCGCGTACGGGATGTCGGTGTGGTCGGGGTGGTGACCGTGTCGGGGCTTCCGCAGGCCGACGACCACGCCCTGGTGGTCGAGGCGATCGAGGCGTATCTCGATCTCTAGGCCGCCCATGGGGCACACCGGACCGGCGGGCGGCGATTAGGCTTCCCGCCATGTTCGTGAATCCCGTGCGGCACATCACCTTCGACGCACACGAGCCGTTCGCCCTGGCGACGTTCTGGGCCGAGGTCACCGGTTACGCGGTGGATCCGTCCGAGAAGGACGACGACGAGGTGCTGATCTCCCCGCCCGAGCCGGGCGCGCCCGCGATCCTGTTCATCCGGGTCGCCGACGACAAGACGGTCAAGAACCGGGTCCACCTCGACATCCAGCCGGCGGCCGGCACCCGCGACGAGACGGTCGCGCGGCTGCTCGAGGCCGGCGCGACCGTCTACGAGGACCACCGCACGGACGGCGGCCTCGGCTGGGTCACCATGCGCGACCCCGAGGGCAACGAGTTCTGCGTCGAGCGCAGCGCCGGCGAGCGCGGCCTGCCGACGTCGTGAGGATGCCGCGGGCCACGGGCGGGCTGACGCTGCGGCCGTGGCGCGACGACGACGCGGCCGCGCTGATCGTGGCCGCGGACGACCCGATGCTGCGGCGCTGGACGAAGGTACGCGCGGCCGACGCCGACGAGGCCCGGGAGTGGCTCGGCGTGCAGCACCGCGGCTGGCAGGCCGGCGACCGGTACAGCTTCGCCGTGCTCGACGACGGGCAGCGGCTCGTCGCCAACGTGGCCCTGAAGCTGCCCGATCCGGGGGCGGGCGTCGCCGAGGTCGGCTACTGGACCGCCGGGTACGCCCGCGGCCAGGGTGTCGCGCCGCGGGCGCTGGCGGCGCTGACCGGGTGGGTGTTCGCGACGTTCCCCGGGCTGCGCCGCCTCGACCTGCTGCACCAGATCGACAACACCGCGTCCTGCCGGGTCGCGCAGAAGTGCGGCTACCCGTACGAGGCCACCCTGCGGGCGGAGGCGCCGTATCCGCGCGAGGGCCACCTGCACGTGCGCTACCAGCCGGTACGCGACGGCTGACCGACCGCGACAACCGCTCGTGTACCGTCCCCGCGGATGGCTGGACGGCCCCGAACGGCTTATTTCCCGTTCGAGACGGGGCCTAGGGGTGTGTACCGGTGAGGGTTTCGCCTGGATGGGGACGATCCTGGTAGTGGCCACCATCGCCCGGTAGTTCAGAGGGAGAGAACGTGAGCAGAGTCGCCGTCCTGGAAGGGCTCGGCACGGCGGTGCCGAGCCGCAGGGTGCCCAACGCCGAGTTGGCGCAGACGCTCGACGTCACGGACGAGTGGATCCGGCGCCGCACCGGGATCGCCGAGCGGCGGGTCGTCGACCCCGGCACCACCACCGTCGACCTGGCCAGCACCGCGGGCCGCAACGCGCTCAAGTCGGCGCAGGTCGACAGCGTGGACGCGGTCGTCGTGGCGACCACCACGCCGGACCGGCTGAGCCCGGCCACCGCGCCGGAGGTCGCCTGGCGGGTCGGCGTCGCCCCCGCCGCCGCGTTCGACCTCGCCGCCGTCTGCAGCGGTTTCGTCTACGGGCTGGCCACCTGCGCCGGCCTGATCGCGGCCGGCATCGCCGAGCGGGTGCTGCTGATCGGCGCGGAGACCAACTCCTACTTTTTGCAGCGCACGCCGGAGGCCCGCGGCCCGGCGATCCTGTTCGGCGACGGTGCCGGCGCGGTGGTGCTGCGCGCGGGCACCGCGGACGAGCCCGGCGCGGTCGGCCCGTTCGACCTGGGCAGCGACGGCGGCGCCGCGGATCTGATCCGGATCGAGTCCGGCGGCAGCCGCCAGCGGGCCCGCGAGGCGTCCGCGGAGCAGGGCGCGGAGGCGGACCGGTACTGGGCGGTGTCCGGGCAGGAGGTCTACCGCCGGGCGATCGAGCACATGACCCAGTCCAGCCTGCGGGTGCTCAGGGCCGTCGGGCGCACCGTCGCCGACGTGGACCGGTTCGTGGCGCACCAGGCCAACCAGCGCATCCTGGACCGGGTCGCGGAGCTGATCGGGGTGGACGCCGACCGGCAGATCGGCAACGTCGCCACGGTCGGCAACACGGGCGCGGCGTCCATTCCGCTCGCCCTGGCCGACGCCTGCCGCAACGGGTCGCTGCGGGCCGGGCACCGGCTGCTGGCGACCTCCTTCGGCGGGGGCCTGACCTGGGGGTCGGCGCTGCTGACCTGGCCCAGGCTGGACGCCGTCGCCACCGAGCAGTAGCCCTAGCCGCAGCCGCGGCCGGCCAGGGCGTCGAGCATGACGCGCAGGCCGGCCGCCGAATCCTCGAACACCGCACGCCGGTCGTCCGAGCGGGCGATCAGCTGCGCGGCGCAGCAGACCGCGCCGTAGATCAGGTGCGGGGTGGCCTCGCCCGGCGTCCGGGAGATCAGGCCCGCCTCGGCGGCGCGGGCCAGTCCCCGCTGGATCTGCGCGGTGAAGCCGGTCGTGGTCAGGTTGTCCCAGATCGCCTGCGCGCCCAGCGCGCCGGGCGCGTCGGTCAGCATGATGCGCTGCACCCACGGGTCGAGCAGCGCCTCCAGGAACGCCTCGACGCCCTTGTGGAACGCCTCCCACTGGTCGGGCTCGTCGACGTAGGCCGACGTCACGATCTCCGAGAGCCGCTCGCCCTCGGCCTCGTAGACGGCCCGGAACAGGTCCCGCTTGCTGTCGAAGTGGTGATAGAGCGCGCCCTTGGTCACTCCCGCCAATTCCACCACGGCCGTCAGCGACGTGGCGGCGTAGCCCTCCCGGCCGAAGACCTCCCGGGAGACCGCCAGCAGCAGCGAGATGGTCGCATCGGAGCGCTCGCGCTGGGTCCTGGAGGTGGCGCCCGCCATCGCGGTCATGGACGCGATCGTATCAACCGGCCCCGGCCGTGAGGGCCCGCTGCCAGGTCAGCGACTCGGCGGCGACAGCGGCAGGGCCCGGTCCTGCTGCGGGCCGAACGCCGTCAGGAACTTGTCGCGGAAGGCGTTCATCGGCCACACCGGCGCGTGCGGGGCCGGCTTGATCCCGTCGGTCCAGCCCCATCCGGAGATCCGGTCGAGCACCTTGCGGTCCCGGGCGACGATCGTGATCGGCACGTCGTGACTGGCGGTGGCGCCGACCACGATCGGGGCCGGCTGGTGGTCGCCGAGGAAGACCAGGACCAGGTTGTCGTCGCCGAACTCGCTGACCCAGGAGACCAGGCTGTCGATCGAGTACTTGACGGACCTGGCGTACTCGGCGCGTACCCGGTTGGCGTCCTTCCAGACCTCGCCCGGCTTCTCGGCGCTCTTCTGCTGCTCGGTGTAGATCGAGCCGTCGCCGACCTCGTCCCAGCCGACCAGGGCGGGGATCGGGGCCCACGGGGTGTGGCTCGACACGAAGGTGAGCTCCGCCATCAGCGGCCCCCGGCCCGGCCTGGTGTACTCCCGGTCGGCGAAGGACTTCAGGGTGAACTGGTCCGGCATCGTCGCCCAGCTGAACGACGGCCCGTGATAGCCCAGCGTCAGCGAGTCGTAGACCCGGTCGAAGCCGTAGAACCGGCCCTCGGGCCAGGCGAAGGTCACCCCGGGCTCGACGCCGACGGTCTGCCAGGCGGCCGACTTGCCGAACGCGCTGGTCAGCGTCATCCGCTCGCCCGAGACCAGGCTGCGGTAGCGCTGCTCGTTGTTGATCCACACGCCGGACTGGAACGTCGCGTGTGCCAGCCAGCTGCCGCCGCCGGAGGTCGGCGAGGTCAGGAAGCCGCTGCGGGCCGAGAAGCCGGCGGCGGCCAGCCGGCGGTCGCCGTCGGCAAGCGTCGCGTCGACGCGCTCCGACAGCTTCGGGTCCTCGATCGCCGAACGCCCGTAGCTCTCGATGAAGGTGAACATGACGTCCTTGCCGCGCAGCCCGGTCAGCAGCTGGTCGCCGGGCACGTCACGGAACGCGTCGGCGCCGGCCTCGACGGCGAACGACCGGCGGTCCTCGATCGCCTCGGGGATCTTCAGCACGTTGTCGTGGGCCAGGTCGGCGGCGCTGTCGGAGGCGACGTACACCCCGGGCACGAACGAGGTGCCGAGGAACACCGTGACCAGCCACGTCGTGGCCACCACGGCGATGCCGCGCGAGGAGGCGGTGCGGTGCGCGGCCGCGACCCGCGCCAGCCGGCGTACGGCCAGGGTCATCAGCACCGGCACCGCCACCGCCAGCGCGATCGCGACGGCGACCGCGGCGATCGCGCCGGGCAGGCTGAACGAGTCCTTGACGAAGCGGTAGCCGTCGGCGAACAGCGGCCAGTCCAGCACCGGGTTGAACTGGCGGGCGAGGAACGTGAAGAAGCCCATGTCGATGACCTTGATCACCGTGAGCAGGCCGAGCACCGCGCCCAGCACCCCGGCGACGATCCCGCGGGCCCGCGCCGGCAGCGCCAGCAGCACCGCGAACGCGACGACTCCCTCGATCGGGATGCGGACGAATGCCGCGGGAACCGACGAACCGGCGGGCAGCCGGGTGATCTGATCCGGCACCACCAGGGCGAGATACACGAGCGCCGCGGCGAGCAGGGTGATCACCCCGGCGCCGGCGCGGCGACCGCGACCTGCGCCGTTGCCCGCTGCCGGCGTACGGCGAAAGCGCGTGAAGTACGACAACCCGAAGATCCTTACGAGGCAGGAGTCCGAAGAGACGACCGGACTGTACTCACTATGAGTAGCATGCCCGGCCGCGCGTGCCACTAGGGTCGTCATGCCCGTCGATGAACGCCTGGAGCCCGCATGACGATCGCCCGGACCTACTCCGACTTCGGCACCCGGGAGGCCCGCGGGGTGTCACCGGCGTACGAGCGGCTGGCGGTGGCGGTGGCCGGCGACGCCGAGTTGCTCGCGCTGATCGGCCTGCTGCCCGAGGCCAAGCAGCAGCCGAACCTGCTGTTCGCCGCGGTGCGCCTGCTCGGCGGCCCGGTCGACGACCCGGCCGCCTTCCACGACTACACGGTGGCGAACTGGGCCGCGATCGAGCCGCAGATCCGGTGCCGGGCGACACAGACCAACGAGCCCGGGCGCTGCGCCGTGCTGCTGCCCGTGCTCGCCGCGCTGCCGGGGCCGCTCGCGCTGCTCGAGGTCGGCGCCTCCGCCGGGCTCTGCCTGTACCCCGACCGGTACGCGTACCGCTACGGCGAGCACCGGCTCGGCACCGGCGGGCCGCTGCTCGACTGCGAGGCGACCGGGCTGACGCCGCCGGACCGCGTACCGGAGGTGGTGTGGCGCGCGGGCCTGGACCTGAACCCGCTCGACGTGACCGACCCGGCCGACCTGGCCTGGCTCGACGCCCTCATCTGGCCCGAACACGCCCACCGCCGCGCCCGCCTGCGCGCGGCGGCCGCGGTCGCCGCCGCCGACCCACCCCATCTGGTACGCGGTGACCTGCTGGACGACCTGCCCGCGCTGGCCGCACAGGCCCCGCCGGACGCGACCCTGGTGGTGTTCCACACCTCGGTGCTGTATCAGGTGCCGGCACCGAGGCGGGAGGCGTTCGCCGCGCTGGTGGGCACGCTGCCCGGGCACTGGATCGCCAACGAGTCGCCGGAGGTGGTGGTACACCGCGACCTGCCGCAGCCGCCGGACGCCGGGCTGCGCAACGTGCTCGCCCTCGACGGCAGGCCGCTGGCCTGGACCCGCTCACACGGCCAGGGCCTCGCCTGGTTCGGCTGAGCCCGGGCGGGGGCGGCACGGTGTCGTGAGGCTGCAACCGGAACCTCGGCCCTGACCAGCCGAAAGCCTACGGCTCCCGGGACTCATGGCTTGCCCGGGTGTCTCGCGGCGGCGCGAACTGCCTGACCGCCGCGGCCGCGAGCAGCGGCAGGGTGAACAGGGCGAGGCAGGCGAGCGCCGCGGGCAGGGCCAGCCATCGGTGCAGCAGGGACACGAGCAGCGGGCTTACCACGAACCCGCTGTAGGACGCGGTGGTCACCCGGGCCACCAGGGCGCCGTCGGGGTCGTGGCCCGCGGCGTACGCCAGCATCGCCGGCATCAGCGGTCCGAACGCCAGGCCGGTCAGAGCGAAGCAGGCCAGGGCCGGCACCGCGGCGGGCATCGTCGCCGCGAAGGCCATCGCCAGGCCGCCGACGCCGGCGCCGACGGAGACGACGCGGCGCAGGGAGACGCTGGGAAGGGACTGGATGATCAATCGCCCGGCCGTGAGGGCGAGGTAGTAGACCGCGGGCGCGCTGCTGGCGACCGCCGGCGGTGCGTCCCTGAAGTCCTCCAGCAGCACCGCCGACCACTGCTCGACCCCGTTCTCCACGACGAGGATGCACGCCCCGAGGATGCCGAGCCAGAACCACCGGCCGGAGGTCCTCGCGCCCGTCGCCGCCGCCCTGGGCCGCGGCGCCTGCGTGCCGGGCGGTGCGTGGTCGGTCCGCGGCAGCCTCAGCGCGGCGGTGACGCCGACCCCCATCACGACGAGTGCGGTGGCGATCAGGATGACAGCGGGACTGACGCCGGCCTGCCGGGCGACTCCGGTCAGCGGCGCGCAAGCCACGACGGCGATGGGGAAGGCGGCGTGCACCTTCTGGAAGAGCCTGCGACCGCTGGTGCGTTCGGCGCGGGCGACAGCCATGTTGAGGCACACGTCCAGCGCCCCGCTGGCCATGCCGGCCGCCGCGAGAGTCACCGCGAGGCGCCCCGGCGTGGCCGGTACGGCGAGAGCCGCGACGGTCATCGCGAAGGCCGCGACGACCGTGGCCAGCACCGGGCGCTCCCGGCCCCGGGCGAGGCGGCCGGCGAAGATCATGGCGGGGATCGCGCCGATCGGGATGGCGACCAGGGCCAGGCCGAGGTCGGCGAGTGAGCCGCCGATCTGCCGTTGAACCGCCGGCAGCAGGCCACCCCAGACCCCCCAGAACACTCCCCAGACCGCGCAGACCGCGACGAGCGGCATCGATGTCGAGCGATGTGCCCTCACCCGCTGCGGCCTCCCGGCCACAGTGTACGGATCGTCGAAGAGTCGGCCGCGGCACTTGGCGTTTATACCCCCCAGGGGTATCGTGTCCGGCATGACACACGAGCATCACCATCCTCCCGCGACGACGTGGGCGGTCGCCGCGGGAGCGACACTGCACTGCCTGACCGGCTGCGCGATCGGCGAGGTGCTGGGCATGGTGATCGGCACCGCCGCCGGGCTGCACAACGCCGCCACGGTCGCGCTGTCGGTCGCCCTGGCGTTCGTGTTCGGCTACGGCCTGACCATGCGCAGCGTGCTGCGCGCCGGCGTCGACGTGCGCACCGCGCTGAAGGTCGCCCTGGCGGCGGACACCGTCTCGATCGCGATCATGGAGCTGCTGGACAACGCGTTCGTGCTCGCCGTGCCCGGCGCGATGGACGCCGGGCTGACCAGCGTGCTGTTCTGGGCGTCGCTGGCCGGATCGCTGGTCGTGGCGTTCGTGCTGACCACCCCGGTGAACCGGTGGATGATCTCGCGGGGCAGGGGCCACGCCGTCGTGCATCAATACCACTGAGGCGGCGCGTCACCCGGCGGTGAAGTCGGCGAAGCGGGGTGCGCCCGGCTCCGCCTCGACGCGGGCGGCCCGGGCGGCGAAGCTGATCGCGTGGTACCAGCCGCAGAGCAGGAACAGGTCGAGCAGTTGCGGCTCCCCCAGCTCGCCCCGGGCGGCCTCCCACAGCTCGTCGTCGATGTCCGAGGAATCGTGCAGCGCGTCCGCCACGCGGATCAGCACCCGTTCGCGGGCGGCGCTCCAGCACGCGTCGCCGGCCGATCCGTGGGTGAGTGACGTGATCTCGTCGCCGGTCAGCTCGGCGCGGCGGGCGAAGACCATCAGGTGCACGGCCCACTCGTACTCGCAGCGGCAGCGCGCGCAGGTCCGCAGGATGACGATCTCCCGCTCGCGCAGCGTCAGCGACAGACCCCGGCCGAGCTGATATCTGCCCCACTCGCTCATCGCGGCGGTCATGGGCAGGTTCTTGGCGAAGGTCCGGAACAGTCCGATCGGCGGCACACCGGCGGGCATCATCGATTCGAGCTGGGCCGCCACGTCCGCCGCGAACGGCGCCCGCAGCGCGGGGATACGAGCCACGCCTGCCCCCAGGTGCTTCGGATTTAGAAGCACCGTAGCGGCGCGACGGTCACGGGGCAAGCAGGCAGGCGACCGTACGCTGGTTGCCGGTGCCCTCTTCGACGCCGTGGGTGATGCCGGTGAAGCCGGGCCAGCGTTCGGCCAGGACCTGCTCGTGCTGCAGGAAGCGCACGATCGTCGCGCCGATCCGCTCGCCGGGGACCAGCAGCGGGATTCCCGGCGGGTACGGGGTGAGAAGCACCGCGGTCGTGCGGCCGGCCAGCCGCTCCAGCGGCACGTGTTCGACCTGCCCGGCGGCCATGGCGGTCCACGCGTCGGCCGGGAGCGTCACCTGCTCGACCGGCTCGGTGTAGATCGTCGTGGTCAGCTCGGCGAGGTCGGCGTCGCGGTAGGTGGCGTGCAGGGCGTCGCAGAGGTCCCGCAGCCCGAGCCTGTCGTAACGGGGGTACGCGGCGGCGAAGGCCGGCATGAGCCGCTCGATCCCGGCGTTGCCGTCGTAGGCGCTCTTGAAGCGGTGCAGCTCGGCCACCAGGGAGTTCCAGCGGCCCTTGGTGATGCCGATGGTGAAGAGCACGAGCAGCGAGTACAGGCCGATCTTCTCCACCACGACCCCGTGCTCGGCGAGATAGCGCGCCAGCACCACGCCCGGGATGCACGGTGAGCCGGGCTCGCTGAACTCGCCCTGCACGGTGAGGCCCGGCATGGTGAGGGTGACCTTGATCGGGTCGAGCATGGTGAAACCGTTGTCGACCTGGTCGAAGCCGTGCCAGGGGGCGTCGGCGGTCAGCTCCCACTCGGAGCGTTCGGGCAGCCCGGTCCGCGGCGGGGTGTCCGGTCCCCAGACGCCGAACCACCAGTCGTCGCGTTCCTCGCCGACGCGGATGATGGTGCGGCGGAACTCCATCGCCTCGGTGATGCTCTCCTCGACCAGGGCGGGGCCGCGCTTGCCGGCCATCATCTCGGCGGACACGTCGCAGCTGGCGATGATGGCGTACTGCGGGCTGGTCGAGGTGTGCATGAGGTACGCCTGGGCCAGGACCCGGCTGTCGAAGTGGCCGCCGGTGGTGTCCTGGACGAGGATCTGGGACGCCTGGGAGAGGCCGGCGAGGAGCTTGTGGGTGGACTGGGTCGCGTAGACCACGGTCCGGTCGGTGCGCTCGCGGTCGTTGGCGACACCGTGCATCCCCTCGTACAGCTTGTGGAAGCCGGCGTGCGGCAGCCAGGCCTCGTCGAAGTGGAGGGCGTCGACGACGCCGTCGAGGTGGGCCCTCAGCTCGTCGGCGCGGTAGATGATGCCGTCGTAGGTGGACTGGGTCAGCGCCAGCAGGCGGATCCGCTTGCTCTTGTCGGCGACCAACGGGCTGGCGTCGATCTTGGCCTGGAGCGCGGCGGGGGTGAACTCGCTGCGCGGGATGGGCCCGATGGTGCCGGCCTTGTTGCGGGTCGGCATCAGATAGATCGGCACGGCCCCGGTGAGCATGATGGCGTGCAGGACCGACTTGTGGCAGTTGCGGTCCACCGCGACGATGTCGCCCGGCCCGACCAGCGAGTTCCACACGATCTTGTTGGAGGTGGAGGTGCCGTTGGTGACGAAGTAGAGGTGGTCGGCGCGGAACGTCCTGGCGGCGAGGCGCTCGCTGTCGGCGATCGGGCCGGTGTGATCGAGCAGCTGCCCCAGTTCCTCGACCGCGTTGCACACGTCGGAACGCAGCAGGTTCTCGCCGAAGAACTCGTGGAAGAGGGTGCCGATGGGGCTCTTCAGGAACGCGGTGCCGCCGGAGTGGCCGGGGCAGTGCCAGGAGTAGGCGCCGTCGTTGGCGTAGCGCATCAGCGCCGTGAAGAACGGCGGCGCCAGCTGGCCGATGTAGTGGCTGACCTCCCGCTGGATCTTGCGGGCCAGGAAGTCGGGGGTGTCCTCGTAGCCGTTGACGACGCCGTCGATCCGGGAGAGCACCGACTGCGGAATCCGCCGGGCCGTCAACTGCTCGCCGAACAGCAGGATCGGTACCCGGTCGTTGTGCGCGCGGACGGCCTGCACGAACTCGGCCGCCGCGCGGACGGCCGCCACGTCGGAGGGCTCCTCGGGCCCGTCGTGGGACCGGCGGACGGTGAGCTCCAGCGTGTAGAGAACGGCCGAGCTCGACCGGGCGACGTGCGCCAGCGTTCCCAGCCGCTCGGTGCCCCGCCCCTCGTCGCCGATCCGCCGTATTTCCAGGCCGGCCCGGACCAGCGCCGCCTCGAGAAGTTCCAGTGGCCGTTGCGCCCCGCCGGGGCCTTCCGCGGGCGTGACGATCGTGACCGGGAACGACAAGGTGAACGCCCTCTCGGCGGTGGCTGGCGCAGCGGGCAGGGGCATCGCCGTGAACCTAGCCAGGCCGGGAGCGGTCCGGGCGGGAACCCGGCGCGGGTCCCCGGCCCGGGTGACATCACACCTGGCCGCCGGCGTCCATGACCGATGCCCACCCGTCGGACCACTTGACCAGCGGCCGCAGGGCCCGGTGGGCGCCGTGGCCCAGCTCGGTAAGTGCGTAGGCGGCGTCCGGCCGCTGCTCCACCAGGTGCGCGTCGAGCAACTCGGTCAGCCGTTGCCGCAGCACGCTTGACGACATGTTGTCGCAGCGCTGCTGCAGCGCGCGGAACCCGACCGGCCCGTGCCGCAGTTCCCAGACGATGCGCAGGTTCCAGCGGCGGCCGAACAGGTCGAGCGCGGCCATGAGCGGGCGTCCGGTGCCGGAGCCTCGCACCGGCCGTCCGGGCCTGGGAACCGTCATCGGCCGCGCCGCCCCTCGTGCTTCGGTTTCCGACACAGTACCGTTTCGTCGATCGATTCGACCTGCGAAACGGGACCGGCGCGACGGGTGCACGGCGTCCGCCCCGCGGCGGGCTACCAGCCGAGCCGGGCCGCCACCGGCAGGTGGTCGCTGCCGGTGGCGGGCAGCACCCAGGACCTCATCGGCCGCACTCCCCTGACCAGGATCTGGTCGATGCGCACCACCGGGAACGCCGCCGGCCAGGTGAAGCCGAGGCCGTCCCCGGCCGCCTCCTGCGCCGGGCGCAGCCGCGAGGTCAGGCCGTCGAACGCGCGGTCGCCCATGGTGCCGTTCAGGTCGCCGAGCAGCACCACCCGCGCGGTGGGGTCGGCGGCGACGGCGACGGCGAGCGCCTGCGGGCCCCGGTCCCGCTGCTGCGTGCCGAACCCCGCCCTCGGATTCACCCGTACGGATGCCAGGTGCGCCACATACACCGCCAGCGGGCCGTGATCCGTGGCCACCGTGGCGCGCAGCGCCCGGGTCTCGGCCGGGTCGAACGGCAGGGTGGCCGCCGCCGGCCCGTAATTCATCTCGATGTCGATCGGCCGGGTGTCCGACAGCGGCAGCGTGCTCCACAACCCGACCGTGCCCTGCACCGTGTGGTACGGGTACGCCCGCGCCAGCGCCGCCTCGTAGGTGCCCCGGGCCTGCTCGCTCAGCTCCACCAGGGCCAGCACCTGCGCCCCGGAGGCGGCCAGGTCACGGGCGGTGCCGGCCGGGTCGGCATTGGCGGCGCCGACGTTGTTGGCGGCCACGGTCAGGTCGCCGCCCGGGTGGGACCTGTCACCGAGCAGCCCGCCGAAGAGGTTCAGCCACACCACGGCCGGCAGCAGCAGCGCGAGCGCCGCGGTGGCGGAGCGGCGCCACAGCGCGCCGGCGAGCAGCACCGGGATGAACAGGCCGAACCACGGCAGGAACGTCTCCACCAGGCTGCCGAGGTTGCCGAACCGGTTCGGGATCGCCGCGTGCAGCAGCATCAGCAGGCCCAGCAGCACCGCCAGTCCCGCGAACACGATGCCGCGCTTCCACGGCCCCGACCGGCTGACGCCCGCGTCGCTTGCGGTTTCCGTACGAATGGTGCTGGTCACTGCTGCATCCTCGGGTCCGGGGTGGGTTGGCAAACATACGCGGGCACCAAGTCTGCGGCAGGGCCGGGACGCGCCGCTTCGGCCGTGCGCCGGAAGGCGGGGGCCTCACCCTGCGACTTTCGGCCGGTCTTCACGGCACGGCGACGAACTCATCGCCGTGGTCGCCCGTCGGCGCAGCCTGCCCCCGAGCGACGCCGTCGTCGCCACCGCCTCCCCCGCGCCGACCCCACCGGCCCGGTGAGCGCCGCGCTGGCACACTTGCGGACATGGTCGATTGGTTCAGCCGGTCCGAAGTGGACGGCGACGTCATCCGGATCTCGGAGCCGCACGTCAACGAGCTGCTGTCGGCGAACCTCTGGTGGTTGCGCGGCGACGATCGTGACATCGTCATCGACGCCGGGCTGGGCGTCGTCTCCCTGCGGGAGGCGATTCCGGCCATGTTCGAGCGCGACCCGATGGTTCTGCTCACCCACGCGCACCTGGATCATGTCGGCGGGGCGCCCGAGTTCGGTGACCGGGCCGCACACTGCGCCGAGGCGGAGCTCCTGGCGGCGGGTGTGCCGGCCAGCCTCTACGGCGCGGAGCTCTTCGACAAACTGGGGATCGACGCGGCGGGAGAACCCGTACCGGAGCTCATGATCGACGTCCTGCCCGATCCGGGCTACGACCCGGCCGCCTACCGCATCGAACCCATGACCCTGAGCCGCACGCTCGACGACGGCGACCGGATCGACCTGGGCGGGCGGGAACTGACCGTGCTGCACCTGCCCGGGCACACACCGGGCAGCATCGCCCTGCTCGAGCAGCGCACCGGGACCCTGTACTCCGGCGACATCGTCTACGACGGCGCCCTGATCGACGACCTGCCGAACTCCGACGTGGCCGCCTACCGGCGAAGCATGGAGTTCCTCGCCGGCCTCGACGTGTCCGTCGTGCACACCGGCCACGGGCACAGCTTCGACAGGACCCGCCTTCGCCAGTTGGCCGAGGCCTACCTGCGCACCCGGGAGCACCGGAGCGGGTAGAGATCCTGTGGCAGGATCGCGGGATGCTGCGACTCACCGATTTCATCATCGACTGCCCGGACCCGATGAAGCTGGCAGCCTTCTACTCCGAGGTGACGGGCCGCCCGGTGAAGGCGGGCAGCGACGACTACTGGGCCGGCATCCGGTTCGGCGAGGTCGAGCTGGCCTTCAACCGGGTGGAGGACTACCGGGCACCTCGGTGGCCCGACAGCGAGCACCCCAAGCAGTTCCACCTCGACTTCGAGGTCGACGACATCGAGGCGGAACAGGGCCGGGTCCTGGCCCTCGGCGCGAGCCTGCAGCGGGACTCCGTCGGCCCCAACGGCTACGGCTTCCGCGTCTACACCGATCCCGTCGGCCACCCCTTCTGCCTGTGCCACAACAAGGGCGTCGTCTGGACCGACCAGGGCCTCGTCTGGCCCGAGCGCGCCCGGTAAGCCCGGTGCCGCTGTGTCCCTGCGCCGCTATCTGAGCGAATTCCACCCGCCGGTTGACGAGTCGGTGCTCGTCGATGCCACGTCGTGGTTGGACGACGACCTGTTCTGGCCGGCGTTTCTGTTCACGGTCGGTGGCTCCGAAACCGCGGCCGTCGCCTTCGCGGCCGATCCGGCCGACGTCGAGGCGTACGCGGCGGAGCTGCACCACGCGGACAGGTGGCCGTTCGTTGTGGTGCGGCTCGCTTCCGGCGACCGCCTTTACGTGCTCTTTCGCAACTTCGAGGGAGACGCGGGATGGGATTACCTTCGCCAGCCGGCCGGCACCGACACGGTCACGACGGTGGCTGCGCTCGAGGGTCACTTTCAGGGACCGGCGTTTTCATGGGAGGACCTCATAGCTGTCGCGAGCCGGCCGGACCCCACCCGGAGCGCGGCCGAGCGCCTGCTTCTGCTGCTGCCGGCGATGGGCGACGCCGACCTGCCCGATGAGGCCGGGCGACTGGTCGCCGCGGCCCTCGACGCGGTCGGCGTGCGACAGCGGTACCGGCGTGAGGTTGCGCGCGAGCTGTTGACAGCGGGTCGTCGTTTCTGGGGTGCCCCCGGTCCCGCCACATCGCATGGGTGAGCAGGCTGGGCGGCGGCGTTCGCTCGAGGAGTTGGAGGGCGAGCGCTGGGGCGATCCGCCCGTGGACGCGACGCGGCTGATCGCGACGGCGCACCGGCTACGCCGGCGGCCGGTCGCGGACCTGACCATCGCCGATCTCCGGCTGCTCATCGGTCAGCAGATCGGCGTGACCTTCCTGGTGCCCGTGGCGCTGGAAATCCTGAAGCGTGATCCCCTGGCCGACGCCGGCATGTACGAGGGTGACCTGCTCAGGGCGGTGCTGCGGATCGACCGGAGCTTCTGGGAAACCCATGCGGAGCACGAGGGGACCGTCCGGACGATCATCGACTCGATCGCCGAGCCGCCCGGCCCGGTCGGGGAGCAGATCGCACGCTTCCGGGGCCGGCGTTCGGCCTCATAGCTCAGGTCCGGACAGTTCGGCGTATCCGCGGCGGACCGCGACCAGGGACGCCTCGGCGCCGAACGGCGAGCGGGCCGCCACGTCGGCGGGACCGGCGCCATCGGCGTGGCCCGCGCGGATCAGCCGGCCCAGGTCGCTGAGCTGCCGGTGCTGGTCCCGCACGAACGCGCGGTCCACCGGCGCGCCGTGCCCCGGCACCACGACGCCGTCCGGCGGCACCAGGCGCAGCAGCGCGGCAACGGTGTCCGGCCACTCCAGCGGGTAGGCGTCGTCGCCGTACGACGGCGGGGCGCCCTGCTCCACCAGGTCGCCGGCGAGCACCACCCGGGCGTCGGGCACCTCGACCACCAGGTCGCCGCCGGTGTGCCCGCGCCCGAAGTGGTGCAGCGACACGGTACGCCCGCCCACGTCGACGGTCGCCCCGGTGCGCACCAGCCGGTCGGGCACCCGCACGGTGACCTCGGCGAGCCCGGCCGCCAGCTCCGGTTCGGTGGGCAGCCACTGCTCGTACAGGCGCCGCCGCAGGGTGCCGGCGTCGTCGCGCAACTCCCGCGCGGCGTCCTCGTGCGCCCAGATCGGCACCTCGGGCCCGGCCAGCGTCGCGTTGCCGAAGCAGTGGTCGAAGTGGTGATGGGTGTTCACGATCGTCAACGGGTCGCGGGTGATCCCGCGGATCGCGGCGGCCAGCTCGCCGGCCTGGGCCGCGGTGGACAGCGTGTCCACCACCAGGGCCGCCCCCGCAGAGGTGACAAGCGTGACGTTGACGTCCAGCACCGGGTACCGCAGGACGTAGACCCGGTCGGCGATCTCCCGGAAGTCGCTGTGCCCCCTCATGCGGCCAGCGCGGCCGTCAACTGGTCCAGTCCCAGCGAACCGACCTCCAGCGCCCGGCTGTGGAATTCGCGCCGGTCGCCGCGGAAGGACGCGCGGCCCGCCAGCCACACCCGCTCGCCCACCTTGTAGCTCAGCGCCTGCCCCGGCCGGCCCAGATAACGCGCGAGCTCCAAGGGCGCGTACGGCCCCTGATGGCAGCGGTCCCGCAGCAGCCGCAGCGCGGCCTCCGGCGTCCACCGGGCACCGCCGCCGGAGGGCACCGGCAGCCGCAGGTGCAGGCCGATGTCGAGCACGACCCGCGCGGCCCGCAACAGCTGCATGAACAGGTGCCCCAGGCGGGCGCCGGGCTGCGGGTAGAGGCCGAGCTCGTCCATGAACCGCTCGGCGTACAGGGCCCAGCCCTCCTGGCAGCCGGAGAGCCCGCCGAGCAGGTTCAGCCGCTGCCCGAGGCCGCCCCGGCAGGCCTCGGAGCCGATCTGGAGGTGGTGGCCGGGGACGCCCTCGTGGTACGCGGTGCTGTAGGCGTACCAGGTGGGGAAGATCGCGTTGCCCTCCGGGAGCAACCATCGGACCCGGCCCGGCCGGGTCAGGTCCCGCGAGGGCGCGGTGTAGGAGGTGCCGGCGGACACGGTCACCTGGGATTCGATGCGCCGCAGCGGCTCGGGGATGTCGAAGTGCGTGCCGTGCAACCGCTCGGTGGTGGCCTCCAGCAGCTCCTGCAGCCACGCACCGAACGCCGCCCGGTCGTGCAGGGTGCCGGGCGCGCCGGGGCTGTCGAGCCGGTCGAGCACCTCGGGCACGGTCCCGCCCAGGTTCCCCGCCTCGGCGACCAGTTCCGCCTCGATCGCGGTGAACTCGTCCCAGCCCCAGCCGTAGAGCTCGCGCAGATCCGGCTCGGCGGCGAGGAACGTGCGCACCCAGAGTGCGTACCGTTGCGGTCCGAAGGCCTCGCCGTCGCGCGCCCGCGGTGCCAGCTCGGCGGTCAGCCTCCCGGCGAGCCTCTGGTACGCCTCCCCCGCGGCTCGCGCCGCCGCCCGCAACGACTCCCGGCGGCGCCCGGCGCCGTAGCGCTCCACCAGGGCGATGTCCTCGCCGGCCCAGGTGCGGCAGTGCTGTGTCACGACCTCCACCTGCCGCCGGGTCGGCAGGTGGCCGCGCTCGGCGGCGAGCAGCAGGCTGCGGGCGTACCCGTCCAGGGTCTCGGGGATCGCCTGCTGGCGCGCGCCGACGCGGGCCCAGCCGTCCTCGAAGGCCGCGCCCTCGGTGTCGCGGCCGGGCACCGCGGCCTCGACGGACTGGCGGATGAGCTGCAGCGGGCCGGTGGCGGCCGCGTGCAGTTCGCGCAGGTCCTCACCGGCATCGTGGAAGGCGATCCGGGTGCGCAGGCGTTCGGCGAGGTGGGCGTGCAGCGGGCCCGGCGTCCCCGGCACGGTCTCGAGCTCGCGCAGGGCGCGGGCGGCGAGATCGGCGCGGGCCTGGTGGCCGTCCGGGCTGTAGTCGGTGAGCCCGTCGACGTCCTGCTCGCCGGCCTCGACCGCGGCGGCGCACGGGTCGAGGCGGGCCGCGTCGCGCAGGAGCCGTCCGGCGAAGTCGTCGATCACGCAGCGATGCTAACGCCGCGTCCTGCCGAGATCGGGGCAGGACGCGAGCACGCGGTTCAGGACGGTCCGGGCCGGCGCGGCGACCCGGGTGCGCAGGTCGTCGTCGGCCCGCCGGCCGAGGTGGTCTTCGGGACGCCCGGCGAGCGCGGCAACCGCCGGGACCAGATCGTGCGGCGTGCTGCCGTCGTGCCCCACCACGTAGAGGCGGTGGATTCCCGCCGGCGAAGGAGTCCGTCGTCCACGAGCCCGAGGCTAGTACTACTTACGGAATGGGACTGGACATGCATCGAGGCCCCCGTGACGAGATGCTCGGCCGGCTGGCCGAGGCGGTCGGGTCGGTCGCGGTGGCGCACCCGGTGCGGGTCGCCGTCGACGGGCCGCCGGCCGCGGGTAAGACCACGCTCGCCGACGAGCTGGCCGTCGTGCTGCGCGCGCGTGGCCGCGAGGTCATCCAGGCGACGATCGACGATTTCCTCTTCCCTCGGGCGCTGCGCTATCCGCGCGGCGAGTTCTCGGCCGAGGGCTGCTACTTCGACACGCACGACCACGACGCGCTGAACCGGGTGCTGCTCGATCCGCTCGGTCCGGGCGGGGACCGGCGCTACCGGCACGCGGTCTACGACCGCGCCGCCGATGCCGTGTCCTGCCCGCCGGTCGCGACCGCCCCAGCCGGCGCCGTGCTGCTCTTCGACGGGGTCTTCCTCATGCGACCGGAACTGATTGATCGGTGGGATCTGCGCATCCTCGTGTCGGTCGCGCTCGAGAGGACCGTGGACCGTGCCGTGGTCCGGGAACGCCGGGTGTCATCGCGGGCCGAGGTCGAACGGCGCTGGCGCGAGCGTTACATCCCCTCCCAGCGGCTCTACGTCGCCGCGGTCCGCCCGGCCGAGCACGCCGACATCATCGTGCACAACGACGAACCTCGGCACCCGGCCTGGGAGACCCGCACTCGTTCGGACGCGCCGCCTACCTGCGGGCGGTGAACGCGCTCGATCCGGCGGCGGGGAGCACCCACAACACGCCGTGAGCGGCTGCGATACCTGCGCGACAGACACCCGAGGTACGCGCGGTCGCCGCCGGCCGCCTCGCCCGACGGCCGCACTGTCAGAGTCGGGCCTGGCGGCGGGCGGCGATGCCGGACAGGAGCAGCAGCACGACGGGCAGGGATGCGACGATGGAGATCTGCAGGAGGGCCACCAGCGGAGTCGACCGGGGAACGCCTCCGGTGCCCGCCTCGAAGGTCACCTGGTTCAGCACGGCGTAGCCGGTGAACAGGCCGACGGCCATGGGCACCCGCTCGTCAACGGCGACCCAGAGCAGGGCGACGCCGAGCAGCGCGAACACCAGGAGCACCTGCCGAAGCCGAGCATCAGGTAGCTGGCGGCGTTCATGGTCGCGTACCCGAGAAGCATCAGGGCGGCCGCCCGGCCGGCGGACAGCCAGCTGTCCGGGACCGACCGGCGGGCGTCGCCGGCGTGAGCGCGGAGCGCGCCGAGGATCAGATGTCCGGTCTCGCGGCGTGCGGGGCCGGACCCTTCGAGCAGGGTGCCGAGCAGTTCGGCGCCGCGCTCCCGGCGGTAGCGGGCCGGGTAGAGGCGCAGCAGGCGCGTGTAGCGGCGCTCCAGGCCGGCGCTCACGCGAGGCCCACCGCGGGCCGGGCGACGACCGTGGTCATCCGATCGGTGACGACCCGGGCGGCCGCCGCCAGCTGGGTGGCCTCGGTCTGGAGGGCGGCGCGGCCGTCAGGGGTCAGGTCGTAGTAGCGCCGGGCCCGGCCGTTGACCACCTCCTCGTTCACCACCCGCACCAGCTCCTCGCCGGTGAGCCGGTCGAGTGCCGTGTAGAGGGTGCCGGTGGCCAGCCGCACGCGCCCCTGAGAGAGGGCCTCGGCCTGCTTGATGATCGCGTAGCCGTGCAGGGCGCCGCCCTGCAGTGCGGCCAGGATGAAGTACGTAGCCTCTCGCATAGGACAACTATATATGTATCTGAACTACCTATGTGATCCGTCGGCGTGTCTCCTGGCCGGGGAGGTGACCATGGACTGATGACCTCCTCGCCCCGCCCGCCCGACCGCGGGTACCTGCTGGACAACGCGCGCGCCGAGGCGGGCGAGCGATTCGTCTGGCTGGCCGAACTGTTCGACGGCGTGACGCGGGGCCACCTCGACCGGCTGGGGGTCCGGGCCGGCTCGCGCTGCTGGGAGGTGGGCGCCGGCGGCCCCAGCATCCCGGAGGCGCTCGCGGCCGCCGTCGGCCCGACCGGGTACGTGCTGGCCACGGACATCGACCCGTCATGGCTGCAGACCGGGGGCGGGTACGAGGTGCGCCGGCACGACGTCGTCGCCGATCCGCCACCGGAGCCGGGAACCTTCGATCTGGTGCACGCCCGGCTCGTGCTGGTCCATCTGCCCGACCGGGCCGCGGCGCTGGCCACGATGGTCGCGGCGCTGCGGCCCGGCGGCCGGCTGCTGATCGAGGACGCCGACACCGCCCTGCAGCCACTGGCCTGCCTGGACGACAGCGGCCCCGCGCAGCGGCGGGCCAACCGGCTGCGCAACTCGGTCCGGGAACTGCTGACGCGCCGCGGCGCCGACCTGCGCTACGGCCGGACGCTGCCGCGGGCGTTGCGGGAGGCCGGCCTGGTCGACGTCGCCGCGGCGGGGTTCTTCCCGGTGGGCGGGCCGGCCTGCGACCGGCTGGAGGCGGCCACCGTACGGCACGTGCGCGGCGAGCTGCTCGCGGCCGGGCTGGCCGACGAGGCCGAGATCGACGCGCACCTGGCCGCCATCCACGCCGGCGAACTCGACCTGACTCTCGCGCCCCTGATCTCGGCCTGGGGGCGCCG
Organism: Actinoplanes sp. NPDC026623; assembly: GCF_040638275.1. Classification (NCBI taxonomy): domain Bacteria; kingdom Bacillati; phylum Actinomycetota; class Actinomycetes; order Micromonosporales; family Micromonosporaceae; genus Actinoplanes; species Actinoplanes sp. NPDC026623. Next base: position 48,334 of record NZ_JBEZXZ010000012.1, read on the forward strand.
CCCGCCGGCCGGCTGACGGCTGTGCCTATGTCGCTGACTTCATCCGCCGGTAGCGGGGAAACGCCCAGGACCGCCAGCGGGCGAGAATCAACGGTAGGCGCCTGATCCTGGGACGTTCCCGGACGGTCACCGTCTGCTCGGCCGCGGCAGAGGCGCCCGAATCGGCCGGCGCGAGCCAGTCGGCGTCTGGTCCGAAGGACAACAGGTCCAGTCCCACGTCGATCCCGTCGGTGTCCGGCGCGAACCATCGGCGCCGCGTCGGCCGGCCCGGTCCGGCCGGACCGTCGAGGGCCGCGTCCGGGCTTTCTGGAACCGCGCCGCAGCCGCTGTCACCCAGAGCCACGGAAATCCCGTCCGCATCCAGCAACGAGGTCTCCGCACCGCCGCCGGGTGCAACACGGAAAGTGTCGGCGGTGATCAGGGCGGGCATCGTGGACAAGGCCTCGTCGACCTCATGATCATCCAGTTCATGATGGGTTAGAAGCATGCCGACCGACCGCCCGTTCTCACTCACGGCGGTGACTATAAGTGATTCCGAGAGATCAATGTCAAGGCGGGATAATCCGATATTGACGTTACTTTAAGTAAAGTTGATGGGGGAATGCCTTGCGCGCCGGACGGTCCACAGAGTCCGTCATCGGCCGGCCTATGGGCATCGACCTGGGCAATTCCCCGACCGCCGCGCGGCGGGCGTGACGGTCCGGTCCTTTCCCGACACTCGGCCGGGTGGCGATGCCCGGCCGGCCGGGCCCATGAAGACGTTCTGATCACACCCCGCTCAGCATCCGCATCATCACGGAAGGTGACAGTAGACCTTTGTGTCGCGCCGCGGGCGATCAGACGGGGCAGCCCGTGCCGAGGCCCTCGACGTACGCGGCGGCCATGACGACGCCGGCAAGCGCCGGGATCAGGCCGGCCGCCCAGCCGAGGCAGACCCGAATGCGCTCACCGGGCCGCCGCACCCCCATGACGACCAGGACGGCCACGGCCAGAACCAGATCCAGGGCGACCGCGATCACCAGGGCATAGCCGGCACTGTCGCCCTGATCACAGCCCTCCAGGTCGGCCGCCGCCAGGGCCACGAAACTGGCCGCGGAAAGGAGATGGACCAGCATCGTCAGGCCGAAAACCCGCCGGGCCGCTACGACTCCTGCCGTCCGCCGGCCTCAACATCCGCCCAGCCCTTTCGTGCGGGCGTGACTGGGCGACAGGGTGATCGGCCCGACCCATCCCCGGATGACGGCGCGGATCTGACTGCGCCGGGGCTGGGCCGGATGAACATCGCGGCCCCGTGCCCAGTTGTCCAGCAGGCCGCGAGTCGCCTCCAGGGCGGTGGTCACCATGGTGTGCGCGCGCTCCTGGTGGTCCCAGGTGTACCACAGTGCCCAGCCCTCCTCCCGGGCGTCGACACCGAGCCGGGCACAACCGGCCCGGTAGCCGTCTCGCTGTCCCTCCGCTTCACCCGGCTCGAACAACGCGGCGCCGCCGAGGTGAAGCATCGGCCGATCCTGTTCGACGCAGCCGTCGTCCTCGAAGTGATGGTGTCGAAGGGTCCGCGCCAGTTCGCTGACCGAGCGCCGCATCCTGGTGGCATCCGCCGGGTCGTCGCCGTAAGCCTGCCAGCCCTCTTCCCGGGCTGCGCCAACCACGTCAAGGGCAAGCAACTCGATCTGCCGCAGGTAGTCCTGCTCATTCGGGTCCGGCTCCAGCACCAGCACAGTGTGGCCGCCACTCAAGATCCTGTCGCGCGATTTGGGGCGGCTCTGTAGCTCGGGCCTCGTGGCCGGCCGGGCTCCGGGGTCGCAAGTTGCTCGGGGAAATCGCGGCCGAGGAAGGCCAGCAAACGTCGGTGTGCCGGCGTGCCGGTGGGTGCCGCTCGTTCGGGACCGAACATCCCTGGCCGGCGGAAGGCGGCGAAGTCCATCGTGCGCATGACCGCCAGCAGCTCCTCGCACGCGCCATCGTCGATGCACGTCTGCTGTTCGGTCACGACCGCCAGGTCTGCGCCGTGGACGAGGACCTCGGTGAGGTGGATCAACGCGGCGAGGTGCCCGGGGACGGGTCCGAAGCCCAGGCGTACGGTCGTGTCGAGAACGCCGGGACGATGCCACGCCGCGCGGTCGAGCCGGGCCGCCTGGGTGTAGGCGTCGCGGTTGTCGTCGCCGAGCCAGTCGGCCTCGTGGTCCGCCGCCGCGCGGGTTCCAGACAGTTCGGCGGCGTAGACGCGCATGCCGCCCACGAGGTGGTTGAGTTCGGTCCGGACGTTCCATCCCGGGCAGAGGCTGGGCGTGGCGAGCTGCCGCGAGCTGATCGTCTTCACGATCGCGGCCGTGCTGTCGATGGCCCGCCGCGGACGTACGCTCGCCGCCCGCGAGGTCCAGATAAGCACCGCCTCGGGCGTCCTGGTCGCGAAGGCTCTCGCGAACTACAAGGACGGGTTCGGCGAGGTGACCACCACCGGATTGTGCGAGGCGGCGGGGGTGACCCGTGGCGCCCTGTACCACCACTTCGCCAACCTGACCGAGGTGATGGAGGCGGTGTTCGCCACCGTCGAGCGGGAACTGCTGGCCGATGTGGAGCAGGCGCTGGCCGGACTCGCCGACTCCCGGGAGAGGTGCCTGCGCGCGGGCCGAGAAGTCCTCCGCGTCGTGGCCCGGGATCAGACCACGCTACGCATCGTGTTCGTCGAGGCGCCCGTCGCCTTGCGATGGTCGCAGTGGCGCGCCGTCGACGGCGGGCGCTCGCTGGGCTTCATCAGAAGCCTGCTCGAGGCCGCCGCCCACGACGGGTACCTGGCGGCGGGGATCGACCCGGAACTGGCCGGGCAACTCCTGCTGGGAGCGATCAACGAGGCCGGCATGTACGTTGCCCGCACCAGAGCCGCCGACGGGCTGGAACGCATGCAGGCGCAGGTCGAGCTCCTCGTACGAGGTCTCCTGGCTTGACGGCGACCGCTGGAGTCCTGGCCACCACCTCCAGGATCATCCGGCCAGGTGTTCGAGGGTGTCGATGACGCGGTTGGCGAAGCCCCACTCGTTGTCGTACCAGGCCACCACCTTGACGTGCCTGCCGTCGACCCGGGTGAGCAGGGAGTCGAAGACGGCCGAGGCCGGATTGCCGGTGATGTCGCTGGAGACGAGCGGATCGTCGGCGTACTCCAGGATGCCGTGCAGCGCGCCGCCGGCCGCGGCGCGGTAGGCGGCGAGCACCTCGTCGCGCGTCACCGGGCGGGCCACCACGGTGTTCAGTTCGAGCAGCGAACCCAACGGCACCGGCACCCGGATCGAGTCGCCGGAGAGTCTGCCCTCCAGCCGGGGCAGGACCAGGCCGATCGCCTTGGCGGCGCCGGTGGTGGTGGGTGCGATGTTCACCGCGGCGGCGCGGGCACGGCGCAGGTCGCGGTGCGGGCCGTCCTGGAGGTTCTGCTCCTGCGTGTACGCGTGGACCGTCGTCATGAAACCGTGCTCGATGACGGCCAGGTCGTCCAGCACCGAGGCCAGCGGCGCCAGCGCGTTCGTCGTGCACGACGCGCTGGAGACGATCCGGTGCCGCTCCGGGTCGTACGCCGCGGTGTTGACCCCGAAGGCCAGCGTGACGTCGGCGCCGCCTGCGGGCGCGCTGATCAGCACGCGGCCGGCGCCGGCGTCCAGGTGCGCGCGGGCGGCCTTGGCGTTGGTGAACCGGCCGGTGGCCTCCAGCACGATGTCGATGTCGAGGTCGGCCCACGGCAGGGCGCCCGGGGCGCGTTCGGCGAGCACCCGGATGCGGCGGCCGTCGACCACCAGGTCGTCACCGTCGACGGTGACCGGGCTGCCGAGGCGGCCGAGCGCGCTGTCGTACCTCAGCAGGTGTGCCAGGGTTTCCGGGGCGGCGAGGTCGTTGACGGCCACCACGTCGAGCTTGCTGTCGCGTTGCAGCAGGGCTCGCAGGGTATTGCGTCCGATGCGTCCGAAACCATTGACAGCGATGCGAGTCATGCCACCATCGTCCGGGCCTGGTCACCGGCCGAACCAGTGGCTCGACCGCCACTATGCGCAAGGATCTCGCCAGCAAGATCAACGAGCGGGGAACGCTCACGACGAGAACGTGTGGCGGTACTCGGTGGGTGACGTGCCGAGGATGCGCTGGAAATGCAGGCGCAGGTTGGCGCCGGTGCCCAGGCCGACCCGGTCGGCGACCTGCTCCACCCCCAGGCCGGTGCGTTCGAGCAGTTCCCGGGCGAGGTCGACGCGGGCGCGCAGCACCCACTGCATCGGGGTGTATCCGGTGTCCTCGGCGAACCGCCGGGAGAAGGTGCGTGGCGACACCCGGGCGTTGCGTGCCAGCGCCTCCAGGGTGAGCGGTTCGCCGAGGTGGGCCAGGGCCCACTCGCGGGTGCCGGCGAACATGTCACCGAGCGGTTCCGGAACGCTGCGCGGAACGTACTGGGCCTGGCCGCCGCTGCGGTACGGGGCCGCGACCAGCCGTCGCGCCACGATGTTGGACAGGCCCACCCCGTGGTCGCGGCGCACCAGGTGCAGGCACAGATCGATGCCGGACGCCGCGCCGGCCGAGGTGAGCACGCCACCCTCGTCGACGAACAGCACGTTCTCGTCGACGTCGACGGCCGGGTATCGCTCCGCGAGGGCCCGCGTGTAATGCCAGTGAGTGGTGGCCCGCCGGCCGTCCAGCAGACCGGTCGCGGCGAGCGCGAACGCTCCGGTGGAGATGGCCGCCAGCCGGGTGCCACGCCGGTACGCGGCCCGCAGCGCCGCGACGACCGCGTCCGGCGGCTCGGTGGTCACAGGCTCGCGGTAGCCGGGGATGAAGATCGTGTCGGCGTGCTCGAACGCCTCCACCCCCTCGGCCACGTGATACGACAGGCCGTCCCCGCCGGCCACCAGCCCGGAGACGGCGCCGCACACCCGCACCCGGTACGGCATGGTCGGCCGGCCGGCGAACACCTGCGCGGGGATGCCGACGTCGAGCGGCTTCGCGCCGTCCAGGACCAGCACCACGACCCGATGACTCATGTGGCCACAATGGCACCAGCCGCAAGGATCTTGATCGCCCGGGTGGTGCCCGCGGCCGCTCCAAGCCCCGTTCACGCTGTGTGCAAGCGATCGTGAAGCCACTCGGGCCGAGTGCGCGGATCCAGCTGATGTCGTGCGCGCTTGAGAACGCTGACGATGCAGAATGGCATCGCTGTTCAGACAGGCGGCGCTGAGCTGGACCGGACCCTAGGAGGGCATGTGGAGCGCGGCGAGGTCTGGTGGGCTCAGATCGACGAGAAGCGTCCCGTCGTGCTGCTCTCGGGAGGTGCGGGGCCGGAGTTTCTGGCCATGCAGATCGTCGAACCGGCCACGCCGGTGCAGAAGCTCGGATTTGTCCTGCTGTCCGGAGAGCAGGCGGTCGACGTCGACGAACGATGCCGGATCCTTGCGGCGGCCGGCCCGGATACGCGGGCCATCGGTATCGAGGTCTTCTTCGGAGCCGAGGAGGGCCTGGCGCAGAGCGGCGTGGTTCGGCTGGCGCTGCCCAAGGACGGAAAGGTCTTCTGCACCTGGGGCACGACCGTCAGCGCGGAGTCGCTGTTGGAGCGGGTCGGCATCCTGTCCCAGTCCAAGCTGCACGAGCTGGACGTCGCCTTGGCGCTCGCCGGCCCGGCACATTCGTTACCGTGCGTGAATGGTGTGCCGGCCGATGACACCTGGACCGGTCCCCGCTGAGGGGCGGCGCTCAAACTCGGGAACATCGGAACTCACGAACAAAGCCACGGCCGCCAAGTCCTCCCGCAGGGGTCATCAGGGTCTGTCGTTCGATCCCGACACGCAGCACCCGAAGGTCCTCACGGGTGTGGAAGGTGCTCGAATTCCTGCCACGCATCACCGAGCGACGCTGGCGTCGCTATGTCTCCAGCCGCAGTGCGGCCCATCGGTCGAGCCAGCCCTTGGTCTCCACGCGGCGCCGCACCGTCGCCCGGCCGGCCGCGTTGTCGAAGGCCGGAGACGGGCGGACGACCATTCCGACAAGGTCGTCCATCCCATGACAGGACACCAGGTGAACAGAGTCGTCCCGGAGAGTCACCGCGATGCACGTCGCGGTTTCGGGCCAGCGTGATACCGCGTCCAGGGTGGATGTGTAGGGCTCATCGTCATTGCGCAGATGCATCCGTGCCTGGTTACGAATCTCCCAGGGCACCCCCGGCATGACTGCCATGGCACGGGCTTCGGCGCGTGCGTCCTCGCGAGGGTCCGCCCTTGCGGGGTCGAAGTAGGCGACGTCCACGTCCCGATCGGGCGACGCCGGAAGGCCGCTTATCGCGTCCCAGACACGGTTGCGGACGAAGCCGGCACCGATCCACCAGTCCGGCAGCCCGAGGCCGGCCGCCGCCCGAAGGACTCTCATCGCTCCCGGATCCGACTCGATCACGCCCACAACGTCCTGCGCGCTCATGACCACCCCAGGGACCCTAGACCGCGTACGCATCTCCTGCGAGGCCGGTGGCCGCGGGCCGGGAAACCTCAGCACGTTGGCTCTGGAGGAACCGCCGGTCAGGGGCCGCCTTACGGCTGTGCCTCATGAGATAGGCACGGACCGGGGTTCTCCTCGACCGCCCAGGTGACGAGATTGCAGCTGCCTGATCGTCCCGGTTCGATGGTCATGGTCGACGGCCAGCCTTCGCGGGGCGCCACCACGACCGCGCACGCTTTCGGCCTTGCCGCAGATGGCACGCGCCCCGTGCCGCTCATCCATCATCGAGTCGTAGTCCGACGGCGTCAGTCGGTACCTCTCGCGGAGGACCTGAGCATGCCAGACGCGATCGCCGTCCTTCGTGGCGTCGCGGGTCCGGCGGGATACATCATAACTGTCATTATGGTGTAGTTGCGTTTTGTCCGTTCTGAGCTCTGAGACCAACTAATGGATTGCTGATAATGGCAATCCAATAATTACCTGACGATGTCACCCACCGCCGAGCGGCCCGCCCGCCGTCCGACCCGGCGCCGCACCCCGGTTCCCGAGCGGCCCTGCGGCTACCGCCGCTGCCCGGACCTCCTACCGGTCCACGACGGCAACGGCCGCCCCGACGGCTACCACAAGACCGCCCGGTGGCGACAGCAGCCCGGCGAGGGCTGGGTGCTCGACCGCGAGGACGGCACCCGCAACTGCAAACAGATGAACGACGCCGAGCGCCAGGCGGCCAAGGACGCCGGGGTGCCCGGCCTGGTCGACCTGCTCGACGAACGCACCGAGCGACTCGACGCCGACCTCGCCCCCGCGGTCGCCGCCCTGACCGACCTCGGGGAGGTCCTCGACGACCTCCGCGGCGGACTGACCACGCAGGTCGCCGACGCCGACCGGGCCCGGGCCGCGGCCGACCAGGCCCGTCGCGAGGCCGACGAGCGCGCCGAACGGGCCCTGCGCGGCCAGCGCGCCGCCGAGCGGGACGCGGCCGCCGCCGGCGACCGGGCCCGCGACGCCGAGGCCCGATCCCGGCAGGCGATCGCCGCGGCCGACGAGCGGGTACGCGAGGCCACCGACCGGCTTGCCGTCCTGGAACGCGAACGTGGCGAGGCCATCGGCGCCCGCGCCTACGCCGACCAGCAGGCCCAGGACGCGACCCGTCGCGCCGAGGCCGCCGAGCAGGGCGCCCGCACCAGCCGGGAGACCGCCGACGCGCTGCACGACGAACTCACCGCCGTCCGCCAAGACCTCGCCGACACCCGGACCCGGGCGCTCACCGCCGAGCACGAAGCGGACGCCAGTCGGCGCGCTCTGACCGAGCTGACCAATCAGGCCGCGCAGGCTGAGACCGACGCCGCCGCCCGGCTCACCGCCATGACCGCCGAGAAGGACGGGGCGACCGAGGCGGAGACGAGCACCGATCACCGGACTCAATCCCCCTGGTCATCGTGGCCGACTGGCCGGAAGAGCCGATTTCGATGCCGCGTTGACCTCGGCGTCCTGATTGCTGCTCGGTTCACCTGCGTGACCTTGAGGTGGTGCTGAGTCATCGGCGGCTCCATGGTTTGCAGGGTCAGCCGCCGTGTTCCGGCCGACGATCGTGGCGAAGGTCGGCATGCCAAGGTGGACGGCGGCCTCGCGGCGCTGAATAGTGCCGTCGACCTGGGCTAGCTTCTCCTTGGCCGCGGCAAGGCTGACGCGAAGCTCCTCGGCTTCACCGAGCCAGCCTTCACGTTCCGCTTCGGCGACACGGGCGGTTAGGTTGTCACGGATACCGATCAGGCGCTGTCGCTGAGCGGGATCAACGCGAAGTAACGGGCAGCGGACACAGCTTAAACCGAAATGATCTTGATTCAAGCAGCGGGACTGCATCCTACCCTGCTACTCACGGACAGTAATAAAGGCGGTTTAGAGACTGGCGGCGCCGGGCGTGTCGGGTGCAGGGGTCCACCACGGGAAGACTTGCAATTAATCGTGACGCAGGTCACCCGTTTATGAAGTAGGTCGCGCGCCAAACGCACCCTCCCCTTCGGCCGGATGCACCTTCAGGCGGCCTTGAAGCTAGCATCGAGCGCCCAACGCCGCGTCCTCGTACTCCCTCAAACTGATGGAGGAGTATTGGCGCAGAATCAGCCTCTGGGGCGTTCTTGAGTGGGCGAGAAGCGACTCGTCTCGCGGCCAAACCCTGACTACCGTCGCCGCATGCCTGAACTAATCCTGCCGACCACCCGCCTGCACGCCGCCTTTCTGGAGTGCCGCGACGACTGGGGCCCTGGTCTCCACGAGGACGGCTTCGGCCTGAGCGCCGACGATGACGTCGACTCACCCGAGGGCTTCGCCACCTGGGTGCACCAGCGGGTCCGGTTGACCCACCTGGCCGGGGAGCCCTGCCCGGACGAGAAACACGGCTCACCGCGCTGGATCGTCGAAGATGGCCAGGTGCTCGGGGGAATCGTCCTGCGGCACCAATTCGACGACGCCCTCGGCCAGATCGGCTACGGCGTACGCCCGTCCGCGCGTCGTCGCGGGCTGGGGAGCTGGGCGCTGGGCGAGATGCTCGAGGAGGCCCGCGCCGTGCTGGGCCTGGACCGCGTCCTCATCCCCTGCCTCGCGGACAACGTCGCCTCGGCCCGAACCATCGAAAGCCGAGGTGGTGTCCTCGAAGAGATCCGCGATTTCGAGCACTTTTCGGTGCGGCGCTACTGGATCGCCCTGGACGGGTGAACGCCCGCAGGCCGCGCGCGTAACTCCTTCGCGCAACCGGCTTTCGACTCAGCCCGCGCATCCGAACGTTGGCACCGGCAGGCGGATCTTCGCAGCACGTTGTCATCGTCTCGGCTATGGTCCAAGGTTCGATCGGCCGATGGAGGTGTCCCGCACCGGGTTTGATGGAGACATCGAAACCTGGGAGAAGATTTAGCTATGCCGGCACCGAAGAAGTACCCCGACGAGCTGCGTGAGCGTGCGACCCGATTGGTGGTCGAGGCCCGCCGGGACCCGGCGTCCGCGGTCGGCGCGATCCGACGGATCGCCGACCAACTCGGGGTCCATCCGGAAGCCCTGCGCGGTTGGGTGAAGAAGGCCGAGATCGACGCCGGTGATCGGCCGGGCACGACCAGCAGCGACGCGGAACGCCTCGCCGCCCTCGAGCGGGAGAATCGTGAGTTGCGGCGGGCGAACCAGATCCTGAAGTCTGCGGCGTCTTTCTTCGCGGCGGAGTTGGACCGTCCGTCGCGATGAAGGTCGACTTCGTCGACTCCCAACAGGCCGAACACGGTGTCCAGCCGGTCCTGCAGGCACTTGAAGGGACGCCGGCACAGATGGCACCGTCGACCTACTACGCCGCCAAGACCCGTCCCACCAGCGCCCGGTCACGGCGCGACGACGAGCTGACCGCGCTGATCAAGCGGATCCACGCCGAGAACTACGGCGTCTACGGCGCCCGCAAGATGTGGCACGAGCTGCACCGGCGCGGCGTGCGGGTGGCCCGGTGCACGGTCGAGCGACTGATGTGCGCAGCCGGGCTACGTGGGCTGCTGCGCGACACCTCACCGCGCACGACCCGACCGGCCGCCGAGACCGACCGGCTTCGTGACCTGGTCAAACGCGACTTCACCGCAGTCGGCCCGAATCGGTTGTGGGTCGCCGACCTGACCTACGTGCGTACCAGTGTGGGCTGGGTGTACGCCGCGTTCGTCCTCGACGTGTTCTCCCGGCTGATCGTCGGCTGGCAGGTCGCCACGTCGCTCTACACCGACCTCGCGTTGGACGCGCTGAAGATGGCGACCTGGGCGGACTCATCCACCACTCCGACCGGGGAGCAATACACGTCCAAGGCGTTCGCCGCCGCCTGCGTCACTGCCGGGGGTTCGCCAATCGATGAGCAAGGTGGGCAGTTCCGCCGACAACGCACTCGCTGAGTCGTTCAACGCGACCTTCAAACGCGAGACCCTGCAAGGCCGACGCGCGTTCACCGACGAACGCCAGGCCCGCCTCGACTCGTTCCGCTGGCTGCACCGCTACAACACCGTCCGCCGCCACTCCCGCCTCGGACAGCGATCCCCGATCAACTACGAGAAGAGCATCCGAACGGCACCAGCTACGCTGGCGCCAGCCGCATAAACCCCGTGTCCAAGATCCGGGGGCAAGCCCCGTCAGCTCCGCCTGCACTGCGGTGAAGTCCTGCCACCGGTACTCCCGGACGATCTCCCACTGATGCTCGAAGCGGGTCTTTTCCCGCTCCACGTACGCCTTGGCCTGTGACGCGTCCGCGATCTCCAACTGCTCCGCGACGTAGTCCAACACCACCGTCGGCACATCCAACGGATCCGTCAGGAACGTGCCCAGATAGCGAACCGTCACCAGCTGCAGGCTGAACCCGAGCTTGCTGTGATCGCTGCGCCGTTTACCGATCAGCGCCTTATCGGCGTCGTCGAGGAAGAAGAACCGCTCCAACTCGGCCCGCGACGGCTGCGCCGTGAAACGCCCGTACGTCGCAGCCTGCTCATCACTGAGAAACTCCACCGGCACGAGGCATCAACGTAGACCCCATCGATGCTCGTCGCTACCGCCAGTTTTCGTTCCAATGTTCCTCACGGGCCCACCCCCATGAATCGGGCCGATGTCTCCATATCCGAGGCTAGCGGCCTCATCACCGACGGCAGTCACCCACCAGACACTCCACGCCATCCGCCCTGAACGGACCCGTCGGTGACGGCGCCGAGGGCCGACGTGATCGCGTTGGTGACCAGGTCGTCGTCTACGGCCTGGACGGGTTGCCGGCCGTCGACGAGGCGGGCCGGCCGGTGACCCGGGTCGGTTCAGCGGGGTTCGCGCCTGGCCTCGATGAGGGTGCGGGTCGAGTGGGCCACGTGGGGGCCGTGCCGGCGGATGTGGGCGTCGAGTCGCTCGAGCGTGTCCCGGTATCGATCCACCGTGAAGTCGGGAATCCACCAGACGCACTTGCGCAGGATGTAGACGACCGCGCCGATGTCGAAGAACTCCATTCGGCAGCGGGCGGTGCGCAAGTTGACGATCCGCAGGCCGGCGCTGCGCGCTTCGGTAGCCTCGGCGTCCGAATCGCGGGCGAGGCGCTGCCGGGGAAGGGGGCCAAGAAAGTACTCGATGAGTTCGAACGCGGACGCTGGCCCGACGTGTTGAGCGAGGTATGTGCCCTCATCGGTGAGCACGCGGGCGATCTCGCACCAGTCCGGCTTTACCGGGTGGCGACTCGTGACCAGTTCGAAGCTGCCGTCAGCGAAGGGCAACGGCTGTCCTTGCTCGACGCTGACGACCTGGACACCACGGGGCGACAGTAGGCGGCGCGCGTGCTCGACGTTCGGGGACCATCCTTCGGTCACCACCATCCTCGGCGGCAGACGAGGCATCTCGGCGACGATTTCCCCGCCGCCCGTGTCGATGTCCAGGGCCGATGCGACATGAGAAAAACGCGAGGCGATCAATCGTGAGTACGCCCAAGGCGGTCGCTGTTCGGTGGCCCGGCCGTCGAGCCAGGCGAAGCCCCAGCCCGACACATCCACCGTGGAGGCCTCTTCGATCAGGTCGTTGAAGGTACGCACACCAAGCATCCTGTCGGTGCCGTCAACACGTTATTCCGCGCACCGACCGTTGATGTCAGGCTGCGCTGTGATATCAGCTCTTGGTGCTCGCGGTGGCGGTCTGGGGCCCGCTCAAGGACCCGGTACATCGTCGGCCGCGAGACCTCGAACAACTCCGCGAGCTCGACCACGGTGTGCTCGCCGGCGGCGTACAGCTTGTTCGAGGAGGGGTGCTACCGGCGAGCCGGACAGCGGCAGCACCCCGCCCCTGTCCAGAATCGACGTGTGACGACGACCGACCTGCTGCACTACTACGTGGTCCACGACGGTGCCGGCGAGCCGGAGGGGCTGCTTGCCGAGGAGTTCCTGCTCGCGGCGGACCACTCCTGCGCCGGGCTGGTGAGTGGTGGCTGGAGCCGGTCGCAGGGCCGCTGGTGCGACGCGGCGGCCACCAGCCGGCGCTTACGCGTCGACGCCGCGCTGCGGGCTCGGGTGACGCCCGTCTGCCGGACCGCGGCGGCGGCGTTCTATCGGGACCTGTGCGGCGGCGACCTGCCGGACGAGGCCGCGTTGCGGGCGTGCTTCGGTGCCCTTCCCGCTCCGCCGCCGCCTCCCTTGCGGCTGAGCGGGCCCGAGCCCACACCGGGGTTCCGCGAGACGCGCGTCTACCGGATCCTGTTCACGGATGGGTTGACCGGGGACGGCGTCGCGGCGCTCAGCGAGGCGTGGCGGGTGCCGGTCACCGGGGACCTGCCGGATCCCGCGGTGCGCCGCCGGGTTTGCGGCGACGCGTTCCGCTGGGATCTGCGCCGGGTCGCCGCGGGCGCCGCGTGGGCTCTGGACGTGACCTGCGATCTGCTCGGGGAACGTGACGAGGCGGTCGGCGTTCTGCTGCGCGGTTTGACGGCGCAGATGCGGCGGCAGGGAATGATCCCCGTCACCGTGGACCGGTTCAGGTGACGCGGTACGGGCCGCCCCACGGCACAGGTCATCGTGCCGTGGGGCGGCACCTCATGCCCGCGCGGGTGGCGGCGGTGCGGCGGTGACGACCAGGAAGGTGAAGTCCTCGCGGGCCTTGGCGTCGATGGGCAGGGGCAGGCGGATGCGCCCGGAGCCGACCATGGCCCGCACGGCGGGACGGCTCAGGCCGAACCCGGCGGTGAGCAGGTTCTCGACCCGGACGGGTGCCGGCAGCTCGAACCTGACGATGACCTCGAGCGGCGCGGCATCCTCGCGCTGGAGGTCGTAGAACGGCATGTCGGTGTCCAGCTGCCAGGTGCCGGTCCAGTCGAGCTGATAGGCGGCCTTGTGGGCGAGCGCCGGGTCCATGGTCAGCCGTCGCACCATGGCCGGATCGTTGTTCTCGAACCTCAGGAGCCGCTCGTTGTCCAGCGCCCGCACGTTGATGCGTTCGTGTACGGGGATTTTCGACGTGCGGCCGCACAGGTCGCAGCAGATCAGCAGCCACACGTCGAGCAGCTTGTGGTTCGCGTTGACCCGGATCTTGCCGGTGGGACGGTGCCGGGTGGACCTGCATGACACGCAGGCCTTGACGATGGTGGGCAGTCCGAGCTCGCTGACCACCCACAGCGCTTTGCGGTCGATGCCGGGTCCGTGGGCCGGCACGCGGATATGGCGGGAACTGTTCATGGCTTCGGCGATTCCAGGGTCCAGGCGGGAGGCGCCCGGCAGCGCGATGGCGCGCCGCGGGGTGCCTCCCGGATCCAGTGGCGGGCAGCCGGCGTCTCGGCGGGAGCACGCCGGCTGGCGCGACGTCGCAGATCACGTCGCGTGAAGGAAGCCCGCACCGATCACGCGGTGCGGGCTTCGCATGGCACGCCGGACGGAGACGGGGAGGTGACTCGAACCCGTCCTCATCGCGCACGTGCGCCACCGGTCACTGATCCATGCGCGTCAGCATGGTCAACCCGTGGGCCGCCGGGCAACAGATTTTCCGCGTGGCCCCCGCCAGGGCCGGGGAAATCCGCTGTCGGTTGTCGGACAGGGGTGGTACAAAGCCGCGGTGGAGAAGAAACTGGAGTTCGCCGACCTGTTGCGGCTGATGGACGAACGATCGACCGCTTTCCGGGCAGCGGTCGCCGCGGCACCCAGCCTCGACGTGCGGGTGCCGACCTGCCCAGAGTGGACGTTGTTCGACCTGGTGCAGCACCTGGGCGACGGACGCCGCAGGTGGGCCGCCATCGTGGCCGCCGGGCCCGCCGACGCTCCGCCGGCGTTCTCGGCCCCGGTGGCGCCCCGCGAGCCTGAGGCCCTGCTGGCCTGGTTCGCCGCGTCGAACCAGGAGCTGCTGGACGCGCTGCGGGAGGCCGGCCCGGATCGTGGTTGCTGGACGTGGTGGGGCCCGTCGCAGTCGCCGCAGACGACCGGTGCCGTCGCCCGGCACCAGCTTCAGCAGGTCGCCGTGCACACCTACGACGCCCAGGTCGCCGTGGGCGCCCCGCAGCCGCTGCCGGAAGAGGTGGCCCTCGACGGCGTCGACGAGTTCGTCACCACCTGCGTCGCGACGACGGCCGCGTGGCCGCACAAGCCCGCGGTCGTCGACTACCACGCCACCGAGGGCCGTTCCTGGCGGCTCTGGTTCTCCGCCGACGGGGCCCGGGCCGCCCGCCTGCCCTCCCCGGCCGCCGACGAGGTCACGGACTCGGCCTATGTCTCCGCCCGGGGCACGGCCAATGAGCTGGTCATGTTCTGCTACGGCCGCATCGCGATGGACCAGCTGGAGCTCGACGGCGACCGGCGCGTCTTCGACCAGCTGATCGCCTGGGAGCCGGAAGCATAGGACGCGACGGCGGACCCACCGCCCCGCGCCGGCCTCGCCCTCGGCGCACGGCGGTGGCCCCGCGGCCCGTCACTCGTGGCGGTATTCCAGCGAGTCCGCGTCCCCGACGTCGCACATCGGGAGGTCGATGCGGGACGGGCGGGCCGCGTCGTGCGAGATCTCCTGGGTGGCGCGGTACGGCGTCGACGCCGCGGCGGCCGGCTCGCCGGAGCCGGGGTTGCGGGCGTACCGGGGGTGGGCGCCCGAGCTGACCTGGACGCTGATCCGGTGCCCGGCCGCGAACCGGTGGAACGCGGGCCACAGCTCGACCGTGACCTCCCGGAAGCCGTCCGCGCCGGCGGGCGGGTCGGTGTCGGTGGTGGCGATGCTCCCGATGCGCCGGATGCCGTCGCAGACGGTCATCGAGCGGCCGTCCGGGTGCACGTCGCAGATCCGCACGAACACGTCGGCGCTGGGTCGCGAGGATCGCAAGCGGATCCGGGCCACCGGGGTGCCCGCGACGGTGACCGCCTCGGCGAGCGGCTCGCCGCGGAAGACCACCACGTCGGCGCGGGCCTCGTGGGCGGCGTTGTCTGCCGGGCCCTGCTTCGGTTCCAGGCTCGGGCCGCCGACCGCCGGGGTCGGGTCGGCCGGATCGTAGACGTAGGAGGTCACTCCCCCGGCGGGCCGGTCCGGGTGGAGGCGGCCCTGCCGGTGCAGGTGCCATGGCTGCGCGGTGACGCCGGGCGGCGGCCAGGCCGGCAGGTCGTGCCACTGGCCGTCGCCGGTGCGGTAGGCGCGGATCGGTGCGGTCCGGCCATTCGGCCCCCCGGCGAAGTGCTCCTTGAGGAACGCCACCGACTCCCCGATCGCCGTGGCGCCCAGCTCGCGGTCCGAGTGTCCCCACGGGCCGATGGTGAGCCGCGGCGGGCGGCCGGCGGCGGTGAGCTGTTCGTGGTTGCGCAGCTGCCAGGGCAGGAAGATGTCGTACCAGCCGGTGATCATGTAGATCGGGGCGGTGACGTCCGGCACCGAGGCGGTGTGCGACTGCTGGGTCCAGAAGTCGTCGGTGAGCCGCTCGTGGTCCACCCAGTCCTGATACCAGTGCACCCGGCGGCCGGTCGCGGCCAGGTCGCCGTCGCTGAGCGGGAGGGTGCCGAAGCCGCGGCGCAGCTTGGGGTCCGGGCGCAGCATGCCCAGCAGGATCGGGATCATATCCCGGTGGACCATGCGGTCCATCATCTGTGTCCAGCCGAGCGCGTTGCGCAGTGCGAACGCGGCGTTGTCCCAGGTGATCGCCCCGAAGTCGGGCATCGTCACGAGCAGGCACAGGGCGTCCGGCGCGTTCGCGGGGTCGTCGCGGGTCAGGCGGCCGGCGACCGCCCACTGGGTGAAGCCCAGGTAGCTGGGCCCGAACGTGACGACCGGGCCGGTGCACCACGGCTGTTCGCGGACCCAGCGGTGGGTGGCGATGCCGTCGCGCTGCTCGTCGATCTGCGGGGTGAAGACGCCGCCGGAGCCCGAGGTGCCCCGGCAGCTCTGGAACAGCACCGGGAAACCCTCCCTGGCCAGCGCCCGGGCCGAGCCGGCGGCCATGCCGCGGCGGCCGTACGGGCTGCGGATCACGATGGTCGGCAGCCGCGGATCGGTCCGCCCGATCGGGGTGATCAGGTCGGCGAGCAGTTCGACGCCGTCGTCCATCGGCACCCGCAGGTCCTTGCGGAGGGCGACGTCGTACCGGCCGGGGGTGAGGCCGGGCAGGGTCCGCGACTGCACCCACCGGGAGAATCGCTGACGGAGGGTCCTCATCGGGGCTCCTTCGGGGACCGTTGGGCGTCGCGGAGCCGTTCCAGGGCGTCGGTGACGGTCCTGGTCCACAGCTCGGGGTGGGTGAACCAGAAGTCGTGCGGAACGCCCGGCACCGTGGCGAACGTTCCGCGCGGAACCAGCGCGGCGACCTGCTCGATGGGCCACGATGGGCGGATGTCGTCGCCGGCGGCGATGAGGTGCATCGGTACGTCGCAGGTGGCCAGCCCGCGCCACAGGTCCGGCCGGTGGATCCACTCGGAGAACGAGGCGCTCAGAGCCGTGTGCACGCCGGGCGCCCAGTCGATCTCGACGATGGGCTGGGTCGGCCTGCCGGCCTCGTAGGCGTCGGTCCAGGTGCGGTCGCGCTGCGGGCCGCGGCCGGCGATGCCGACCACCGCGGTCACGGCGTGCGGATGCTCGACCGCGTAGCGCACGCCCAGGTCACTGCCCCAGGAGTGGCCGACCACGGTCCAACTGCCGACGCCGGCCGCCTCGCGGATGCCTTCGAGGTCGGCGATGGCCTCCTCCATGGTGTGCGGGCCGCCGCCCGAGCGGCCGACGCCGCGCGGTTCGGGATGCCAGGCGCGGTGTCCGCGCGGCGCGAGGTCGTCACGCTCCAGGTACTGCACGCATCCGGGGCCGCCGCTCAGCACGACGACGTCGGGACCCCGACCCGTCACGCCGACGTGCAGCGCCGCGGCACCGACCTGAATCCTGCGCGACTCCATGCCCGGGAAGGTAACATCGTGAGATGTCGATCCCCGCCGGGGTGGCCGCGGTTCTGATGGCGGCCGCCGCCGTCGCGACCGCCATCAACCTGGCAGTGAGCCGGCGGCTTACACCCCGCCTGCCGTGAGCCGCAGCAGGACCCGGCCGTGCACGGCGTCCTCGTCCACCGCGCCGTACTGCCGGGAGTCCATGGAGACGAGGCGATGGTCGCCGAGCAGGTAGAGCCGGTGCGACTCCACGGTCGTGGCGGTGCAGCCTTCCGTGCGCGCGGATTCCGGATCGGCCGAAAGATACGGCTCGTCGAGCGGGGCGCCGTTGAGCCAGACCCGGCCGTCGCGGCAGTCGACGGTGTCGCCGGGCAGGCCGATGACGCGCTTGACCACCAGCCGGTCGGTGTCCGGCATCGTGAACTCCACGACGTCCCCCCGTTGGACGCCGGTGAGCCGGAAGGCGGCGAGATCGACGACGTAGCGGTCGGCGACCAGGTAGGTCGGCTCCATGCTGCCGCTCTCCTGGTAGCCGACGGTCAGGACGAAGCGGTTGACGGCCAGCCCGGCGACGACGGCGATCAGCGTGATCAGCACGGCCCGGCGCCGGATCCGCACGATCCGCGGCAGCTCGCGGGTGCGGGCCCGGCGCTCGTGCCACACCGCGCGAAGACCGCCGGCGGCCCAGCGGACCGCCTCCCGGTCACCCGTCGTCTCGGCGAACTCGGCCAGGACGGCCTCGCCCCAGTCGCCGCCGCGCTCGCCGCGGCCACGGACGGCTGCGGCCAGCACCGCGTACGCGATGCGGCGCACGGCGCTCTCCCGCACCGCCCCCACGACGCTCACGCGGTGCGCGCCTGGATCGCGGGACCGAGGGTCCGGGGTCTGGCGGCCTTGGCCGCGAGGCGCTGCTCGGCGAGCGCGGCCCCCTCGGCGGTCAGCCGGTAGAGGTGGCGCGGCGGGCGGCCCGGCTCGTCCGACGGCTCCCACCCGGTTTCGAGCAGTTTCTGCTCGGTGAGCCGCATGAGAATCGGGTAGAGCGTGCCCGAGGCGAGCGAGGTTTCCCTGCTCAGGTCGTAGCCGTAACGCCAGCGCTGCGGCTCGTCCAGCAGCGTGCTGAACAGCAGCAACGTCTGCGGCGAGGTGTGCGGTATCCGTGGCATGCGCGAAACTCTACATAACTCGACTAACCCCGGCAAGGCGCTGCCGCACCCACGGCAGCAACGCGTCCGCCTGGGCGCGCTGGAACGCGCGCAGCGTCGGCAGCCCCGGCGGCGGCGGCTGACGCGCGGCGTCCAGGAAATAGCCGGTGTAACCGGCCAGCACGTCGATGAGCAGACCCACCGGCACCGCGGCGTCCGACGCCAGGCGCGCCACGAGCGGATCGATGTCGACGCCGCCGAACAGCAGCAGGTTGATGCAGAGCAGCAGCCGGTCCAGCCACGCCGGCCCGCGGCAGGCGTGCGGCCAGTCGACCACGGCCACGGTTCCGTCGCCGCGAACCAGCAGGTTGTCCGCGCGGACGTCGCCATGCACCAGCGTCTGCCCGTCCAGGCCGGCCAGCGCCCGGCCGGCGGCGGCCCGCAACGCCGGCAACTGCGCCGCCACCCACGGGTCCAGCGCCGGCGGACGGTCCGCGGCGACCCGCCGCCACCCGGCCAGGTCCGGACCGCACTGATCCGCCGCGGCGGGCACCGGCACCGGGCACGGGGTCGCCGCCCGGGCCAGCCCGGCGAGGGCGTCGAACACCGCCGACACCTCATCGCGGTCCCACGGCGTGCGCGGGTGACGCCCGTCGACATCCTCGAACACCAGCGCGATCCACTCACCGTCGTCGTGACACGCGAGCAGCCGCGGCGCGGGAGCATCCGGCGGCAACGCCGCCGCGACCCGCGCCTCCCTGCGGTGGAACGCCAGCGCCGCCTCGCTGATGCCGCAACCGACCGCCTTGACGAAGGCCCGCCGGCCGTCGGCCGTCACCACCCGGTCGGCGGTGCCCGGCGAGAACCCGCCGGGCTGCGAAACCGCGGCGGCGACCGGCGAGCCCAGGCAACGCTCGACCGCCCCGCGCACCCCCGGCGGCAGGTCGGTCCATCCGATGCGTACTCCCGTGGCGCTGACCATGTCGGCATCCTGCCAACCGCGCCACCCTGATCGCATCGCATTAATGGCAGACCATCACCGGATCGTCCCCGCCGAAGTAGTAGACCGGCCACGCGCAGTCCTCCGTGTCGATCCGGGTCAGTTGCAGGCGGCCGTGCCACTCCAGGGTGAGCTCGATGTCGCGGTACGGCAGCTCCCCGTCGGCGTCACGCGGATTCGTGGCGTGGATCGTCACCGAGTCGCCGGTGGTGCCGAGGGTCGCACCGGTCAGGTCGAACACGGGATGCTCGCGCCCGTCGACCACGCCCAGCAGCCGAGGATCCCGGCTGTCCGAGGCTCCGTCGAACGCGTACAGCAGCGCGGCCGACGCCGACCTGTAGCACTTCGCGCCGATGAAGACGTCGTCCTCGCCGTCGCCGTTGATGTCCCGCGTACGCGGTGGAAAGTCCCCGGCCAGCGTCACCTCCGACGTGTCCCGGTCCATGTTGCAGTCGGTCAGATGGCGCCGGACGACCGACAGCCAGTCGATCGTCTCCGCCGCGTCACCGACCGTCGACGGGTCGGTCCACGTGCCGTCCGACGGCACATAGCCGGGGACCCCGTCCGGCGCGGCATCCAGCCGCAGGGACACGTCCTCCGGTGCCGGCTCGCGGTCGAACTCCAGCGCCGCGACCATCGAGCCGGTGTGGCCCGCGACGATCCGGCGGACCGGCCCCGGACGGAACCGGCCGTCCGGGTCGACGGTGTCGTTCCGGACCGTCACCCAGGCGGTGTCGCCCGGGTACGCCGAACCGGCCGAATCGGCGTTCACCACCTGAACCCCGCGGGATTTGACCCGCAGGTAATAGGGGCCCTGATCGTCTTTCCGGTCCAGGGTGATCCGGACCGGCAACACCCACCGCGTGGCCACCTTCGTCGCGGGCCACACCGGCTCGATGGTCGCGGTCGTCGCCCCGCCCGGCTCCTGCCCCGGGACGGCCAGCCGGCGCGCCGGAACGAAGAAGAAGGACCCGTCGCCGCCGTGGCGCCGATCCGGCAGCTTCTGCCAGTACGCGTCGCCCGTGGCGTAGTCGGTGCTACGGATCGACACACCGCGGGCAAGCTGATCCGCGGCGTTCGACGTGGCGTCCCAGTACATCACCGGCGGCGCCGACACGCTCAGGTCGCTCTCGGCGCGCGGCTCACACCAGTCGACCGGTTCCGCCGGCTCCTCGGTCGTCCAGCCGACGCAGGCGGTCTGCCGGGAGCCCTCCGGGATCTGCGGCCTGCCGTCGGAGAAGTTGCCGGACAGGCACCGGCACGCGAGCTTGTTCGCCGCCAGCCGGACGGCCGCCTTGCCCGCATCGGCCATCAGCTCACGCATCCTGCCCTTCGGAAGCGGAACCCCGAACGGTCGCGGATCGGCGAACCAGGACCAGTGGACGTGCACGCATTCGGAACACCCGGCGCTCACCGGCGACGGCGGCCCGGCCTCGTGCCGGCTGGTCTGGTGATAGTTCTCCCAGCCCTCGCCGCGCACCTCGCCACGGTCGACGACCTTCCGCTGACCGCTGCGCCGCAGATGACCGCCGCCGAGGGTCGTCACGTTGAGATCGAGATCGGTCAGGGAATTCACCTCGATCCCCGACGGGACCTTGACGCCGTCCCTGATCAGCACCGCCCCGCCGCCGTGGCCCTGCCCGACGCCGTCGTCCGGGTTCCAGGCGAACCGCTGCACCACCGACACCGACCGGACCTTCCCGCTGTCGGACGGCGACACCGCCCAGCGGGTGGTCGGCCAGAAGCGCTTGCACCGGGACGTGAGGGTGGGCTCGCACCGGTCGTCCAGCACGTCGGAGAAGCGGTACTGCTGCTCGAAAAGCACCGTGACGTCCCCGCCCGGGCTCAGCGAGCGGACCGTGACCGCATACCTGGCCGTCACCGCCTCATCGCCCTCGACCGGGGAACAGTCGACGGCCCCGAGCAGCCGGCCGGCGACGGTGATGTCCGGCTGCGCCACCGGCGCCGGGGTCAGGAACCCGTTGTGCGCCGCCCCGTCGGCGGTGCGGATCCTGACATACGCCACCCCCGCCGCATCGGCCAGCAGCCGCGGCCCCAGCCGCAGGCCGGTCAGGACCAGCCCCGACGACCGGCTGACGACCGCCCGGTAGGTCCAGTGGTCGGTCGCCGGAGCACTCGCCGGGCCCATCGTCCGGGCGCAGACCGGATCCCCGGCACGGGACTCGGCACCCAGATGGAAAACCGGATCGTCGGCCGCAGTGAGCCGGTAGCCGCCGTCATCGCCGCCGGCCACGGACAGCACGGCGGCCAGGACCGGCACGACCGCGAGCAGGCGCAGACCACCCAGGCCAGACATGAATTCCCCTCCGGCGGCCGGCACCGGACCCGCCCCCGCCAGCATCGCGAGGGCCACGGCGGAAACACAGCGGAAGGACGGCCGCATTGTCCACGCCGAACATGCGACCCGATACGGGTGATCGGCACCGACCCGGGTGTACCTGACTGCACCAGACCCGGCACCCAGCGCCAATGACCGGCCGCCACCGCCCGCACAGACTGAGCCGGAGGCCGGACGCGCCTGCCGGCGAGGACGGAGACCCGACAATGCAACCGCGGAACCTGGCCGCCCGCATCGGCGGATGGAGCGCACGGCACCGACGGACGGCAATCCTCGGCTGGCTGGCGTTCGTCGCCGTAGCCGGCCTGGGCGTCGGCGCAGCCGGCACCACCGCCATGGCCGGCTACGAGGACGAGAGCGGCGACTCGCGACGAGCCGGACAGATCATCGAGGAGGCCGGCTTCCCCGACGTCGCCGGCGAGACGGTGCTGATCCAGGCCCGCGACGGCCGGCTGACCGCCGACACCGCCGCATTCCGGCAGGCCGTACAGGACGTCAAGACCTCCGTTGAGGCCACCGGCCAGGCCCAGCGGATACGCACACCCTACGACTCCGGCGACCCCGCACCCCGCACCGCCGACGGCACGACCGCGCTCGTGCTGTTCGACATGACCGGCGCCGGGAAGACCGCCGGAGAACGCGTCCAACCCGTGCTCGACGCGGTCGCCGCCGTACAGGAACGCCATCCCGGCCTGCGCATCGAACAGGCCGGCACGGCCAGCCTCCAACGGCTCGCCGGCGTCGCACTCGCCAGGGACTTCCAGCGCGCCGAGAACCTGTCCCTGCCGATCACCGCCGTCATCCTGCTCCTCGCCTTCGGCACCCTGCTGCCCATGCTGATCCCGCTCACCATGTCGATGACCGCGTTCTTCGCCGCCACCGGACTGCTCGCCGTGGCCAGCAAGGCGCTGCACGTCGCCGACACCACGACCAGCCTCATGCTGCTCATCGGCCTCGCCGTCGGCGTCGACTACTCCCTGTTCTACCTCAGCCGCGAACGGGAAGAACGCGCCCGGGGCCGATCCAGGCAACAGGCCCTCGACACCGCCGCCGCCACCTCCGGCCGCGCCGTGCTGATCTCCGGCTGCACCGTCATCCTCGCGATGGCCGGCATGTTCCTCACCGGCAACGGCGTGTTCATGGGCTTCGCACAGGGCACCATGCTGATCGTCCTCACCGCGATGGTCGCCTCCGTGACCGTGCTCCCCGCCACCCTGGCGATCCTCGGCGACGCCGTCGACGCACGGCTGATCCACGGCATCGTGCGGACCACCACCCGCGGGCGCATCACCTGGCCCCGGCGCCTGGGCGCGTGGACCGGCGGCGGCCGGACCTGGGACACCATCCTGACCGGCGTGCTGCGCCACCCCTGGATCTCCACCGTCCTCGCCACCGCGGTGCTCATCGCGCTCGCCGTGCCCGCCCTCGGGATGCGGGTCGGCCAGCCCGGCGTCGACGACCTGCAGGGCGACTACCCCATCGCCGGCACCTACGCGGCCATCGACCACGCGTTCCCCGGCGGCAACGAACCCGCCGTCGTCGCCATCAAGGCACCCGACGTGACCGACCCCGCGGTACAGGACGCGATCACCCGGCTCGAGCAGCGCGCCCTCGGCACGTCGACGGCACACCAACCGGTCAGCGTCCAGGTCAGCCCGGACCGGACGGTCGCCACCGTCGCCCTCAGCGTCGGCGACGGCGAATCCGGCCGAAGAGCCGTGCAGACCCTGCGCGAGACGCTCGTGCCGCAGACCGTCGGCGCGCAACCCGGCGTACGGGCCTATGTCACCGGCAGCGCCGCCGCCACCATGGACTTCAACCGGCAGATGGCCCGGACCGCCCCACTGGTCTTCGGCTTCGTCCTGCTGCTCGCGTTCCTGCTCCTGCTGATCAGCTTCCGGTCGATCGTCATCGCCGTCCAGTCGATCCTGCTCAACCTGCTGTCGGTCGCCGCCGCGTACGGGGTGCTGGTCCTGGTGTTCCAGCACGGACACGGCGCCGGCCTGCTGGGCGCCGCACCCGCAGCCATCGTGAACTGGCTGCCGCTGCTGCTGTTCGTCATCCTGTTCGGCCTGTCCATGGACTACCAGGTCTTCATCCTCAGCCGCATCCGCGAGGCCCACGACGGCGGCATGCCGGCCCCGGACGCCGTCGAACACGGCATCAAATCGACCGCGAGCGTGGTCACCAGCGCGGCACTGATCATGGTCGCCGTGTTCGCCGTGTTCGGCACGATGTCGCTGGTGAGCTTCAAGCAGATGGGCGTCGGACTGGCCGTCGCCATCCTCATCGACGCCACCCTCGTGCGCGCCGTACTGATGCCCGCCACGATGAAACTCCTCGGCCGGCACGCCTGGCCGACCACCCTCACCCCCGACAAACCCGCCGAGACCGAACAGGAAGCCATCCCGGTCGCCTGACCCACACCACGACGCCCGCATACCGCACACTGGACACATGGTGCGACAGCGGGCCCGCGGCATCGCCCTGCTCGGGCTGATACTCATCGAGGTGCCCCTGCTCGCGCTCGCCGCCGTCGCGCTGCTGCAAGCCTCCGGGATCGGCCTGATCCCGCTCTTCCCCCCGGCGGTTCTCCTGGTACGCCGCATGGCAGCGCAGACCCGCCGGCACTGCACCCAGTGGTGCGGCATCACCATCGCCGAACCGTACGACCCCGAGCCGCCGCACCCCGAGCCGACGGACGACGGCTGGTACCGCTACCGCCGTACCCTGTTCCGCAGCCCCCGGCTGCCCGCCTGGCTCGCCCGCCTCGGATGGATGCTGCGCGACCCGGCGACCTGGCGCGACCTGGCCTGGCTCGGCCTCGACCCGCTGGTCAAGCTCGCACTCGCCCCCGGCCTGCTGCTGGCCCCCGCCCGCACCCTGCCGGCATACGGACGATGGGCGGCCCTGCTGCTCGGCCCCACCACCGCACGCCGGCTGGCCGGCGAGGTTCAGCGCCTGAACACGGCACGCGTCCGGGCCGGCGACACGCAAACCGCCGAGATGCGCCGGATCGAACGCGACCTGCACGACGGCATCCAGGGCCGCCTGGTAGCCCTCGGCATGGCCGCGGCCACCGCCGAGAAACTCGTCGACAGCAGTCCCGGCGCGGCCAAGGCACTCCTGGGCCAGGTCCGCGGCGGAACCGCCGAAGCCCTCGCCGAACTACGCCGGGTGGTCCGCGGCATCAGCCCGCCGGTACTGACCGAGCGCGGGCTCGCCGACGCGCTGCGGGCCCTGGCACTCGACAGCCCGCTGCGCGTCCGGGTGGACGTCACCCTGCCCGGGCCGCTGCCCGCACCCGTCGAATCCGCCGTCTACTTCGCCGTCAGCGAACTGCTGACCAACGCCGCCAAATACGCCGGCGCCGGCCACGCCGCCGTGGAGATCCGCCACGACGGCACCGCACTGCACGTCCACGTACGCGACGACGGCAGCGGCGGGGCCGACCCGGCACGCGGCACCGGACTCCACGGCATCGAACGACGCCTGGCCGCCTTCGACGGCACGAGCACGGTCACCAGCCCGCCCGGCGGGCCGACCAGCGTGACGCTGACCGTCCCGGACCGCCGATCACAGCGGGCCGGCCGGGTACCCAGATGGGAGACGACGCTCGTGGTGGTGTGCTGGTCGCTGGCGTGGCTGCCGCTGTTCACGCAGGGCCTCGGCGCGGCCGCCGCCAAGCTCGCCGGCGCCGAGCACAGCCGCTGGCTGCTCCCGCTGCGGGCGTCCGGAATCTGGCAGTGGCCGATGATCGCCGGCATGGTCGCCGCCGGCATCGCGATGTACCTGACGGCCGTCTGGCTGCCGGTCCGCCGCCCTCGCGGATCGCCGCGGTCCGCGACATGACGCGGCGGGTGCTGATCGCCGAGGACATCCACCTGCTGCGCGAGGGCCTCGTGCATCTGCTGCAGGCACACGGATTCACGGTGGTCGCGGCCGTGCAGACCGGCCCCGACCTGCTGACGGCGCTGTTGGAACTGCGCCCCGACGTCTCGATCGTGGACATCCGGCTGCCGCCGACCTTCACCGACGAGGGGCTGCGGGCGTCCCTGGCCGCCCGCCGGGAGGTGCCCGGCCTGCCCGTGCTGGTGCTGTCCCAGCACGTCGAGCAGTTGTACGCCCGTGAGCTGCTGGCGGACGGCTCCGGGTCCACCGGATACCTGCTCAAGGACCGGGTCTTCAACGACCGTCAGTTCGTCGACGCGGTGCACCGGGTCGCGGACGGCGGCACGGTCATGGACGCCGAGGTCATCGCCAAACTGCTGACCGGCAATTCCCGGCACGAGCCGCTCGGCCGGCTCAGCGACCGCGAGCGCGAGGTGCTCAGGGCGATGGCCGAGGGCTGCTCGAACAGCGCCATCGCGGATCGGCTGTTTCTCAGCGAGAGCGCGATCGCCAAACACATCTCGAGCATCTTCGCCAAGCTCGAACTGGCGAACTCGGACGACAACAACCGCCGGGTCCTCGCGGTCCTGGCCTATCTCAACGCGGCCAACCGCTCCTGACACCACCCTGCCCCGGCCAAAACCAAATGTGGGCGGGTCGTTGATTCCTTTTGCTTTTGATGTGCCGGTGTGCGGCGCCGCACACCGCGTAGGGCGTCCTAGGACGATAGGGTTGCGGCATGGCGCTGCGACTTGTTCAAGCGAACTTCAAGGCCCGGGATGACTCGGCGCTCGGCGGGTTCTGGGCGGAGGCACTCGGCTGGGTTCCCCGGTCGGTTCCCGGTGCGACAAGCGTCGCGCCGGCGGGCCTCGTCTGGACCGAGCCCGACGCACCCGTCTGCATCGACGTCATAGCCGTCCCCGACCCCGAGACGGTGCGGCACCGCGTGCACCTCGATCTCGCCACCACCTCCGCGGCGCATCAGGCGGAGCTGGTGGCCCGCCTGATGCGCCGCGGAGCGACGCCCGCCGACGTGGGCCAGGGCGACGTCCCGTGGACGGTGCTGGCCGACCCGGAGGGCAACGTGTTCTGCGTGCTGGAACCCCGGGAGGTCTACCGCGACACCGGGCCGATCGCCGCGGTGGTCGTCGACTGCGCGGACCCGCGGGCCATGGCCGGGTTCTGGGGCGAGGCGCTGGACTGGACCCGGCACGAGGTGACCGACGACCACGCGGTGCTGCGCGCGGCCAAGGGCACCGGGCCGTATCTGGAGTTCCTCCGCACGCCCGGCGCGCAGACCCCGCGCAACCGCGTCCACCTCGACCTGGTGCCGCATCGCGGTGACGAGCAGGCGACGGAGGTGGCCCGGCTGCGGACCCTCGGCGCGACGTCCGCCGACGTCGGTCAGGGTGATGTCCCGTGGATCGTCCTCGCCGACCCGGAGGGCAACGAGTTCTGCGTCCTCGCCCCGGGATCCTGAGGAACGAACGAGGGCCAGCGGTGAGCGGCCCAGCCCGACCAGTCGGACCAGCCCGGCGGCGGCTCGGGAACCGACGCGCCCCCGCTCAGTTCGTCGGCCTCGGGCGCCTCGAACTGTCTCCGCCATTCCACGAGGTCGGCCTCCGTCATCGGGAACGTCGTGTGTGGCACGGACGCCTCGCGCAAGGCGACCCTGGCGCGCTGGACCTCCTCCCCGACGGGCAGGTAGATCACCTGACAGGAGGCCCCGGCCGAGGCCGCCAGCCAGCGCAGCGCCGACCGTTCGTCGCGGCTCCACAGGCCGAAGTCGAGCACGACGCTGGTGCCCAGCCGCAGCGCCTGCAGCGCCAGCGCGATGAGCCGTCCCTCCAGCAGGTCGCGCTTGCCGTCGGGCTGCGACCCGTCGAACAGGGCGATCATCCACTCGTCCGGGGTCAGCCGCAGCGCGCGGTGCGCGACGGCGAGTTCCCTGGCCCGGGTGGTCTTTCCGGCGCCGGGGAGCCCCACCATCAGCAGGAGTTCGGCGCGGGACGGATCCTGGTGTGATGGATGGAAACGCTGAGACATGGATTCGCTCTCCGGATCACGCGGGACGATCCGGCAGCACGGCGAGACAGTCGAGCGGGCTGCCGGCGGGACACCGATCCGGCGGTGCGCCTGACACCGGCCCGGCGGGGGCCGGCGATGAGGCCGCGATACCGCCGCTATGCGGCGACGCGGATCTGCATGGCAGCGAAGCAACCCATGGCGCCACCATAGCCGACCGCCGGGATCCGGCTCCCGCTTCATTCGAGATCTCGTACGACGCCGAGGCCGTGCAGGTGCCGCAGTTGCTGGAGCTGTTCGCCTCGACATGGTGGGCGGCCGGGCGCACCGAGGCGGAGGCCCGCGCGATCATCGCCGGGTCGGATGTCGTGGTGACGGTCCGGGAGCGCCGGTCCGCGCGGCTCGCCGGTTTCGCCCGGGTGCTGACCGACCGGACGTACCTTGCCCTCGTCCTCGATGTGATCGTGGCGCCCGGCGTTCGCGGCGCGGGCGTCGGCGCGATGGTCATAGACGCCGTCCTCGCGCATCCCTGGGTCGCGGACGCCAGGAGCTGCGAGCTGGTGTGCCGGCCGGACCTGATCGGGTTCTACCGCCGGTGGGGCTTCACCGACAGGGTCGGGCAGTCCCGCCTCATGCGCAGAACCGCCGACCCGGCCCTCGGCGGGTAGGTCCCGGTGGTCGTTTCGATCCGCAGCGCGAGGCTGGGTGACGTTCCGGCCCTCGTCGAGCTGCGCCTGGCGAACGCGGCGCACCACGTCGGGCCGGTCAGCCGATGCGGATGCCGGCGGCGGTGGCCACGAGCTGGCGCAGTTCGGTGAGGCGCACCAGGCGCGCGACCGCGACGTACACGGCGGTGCCGATGACGCCCGCCGTGGCGAGCGTGATGAGCGCCGCGCCGAAGCCGGAGCCGGTCATGGGCGCGAGGGCCCCGACCGCGGCGGCGCCGCCGACGCCGGCCAGCCCCGCCGCGAGCGCCACCCGCGCATGGGTACGCAGCAGCCGCCGGCCGTCGATGCGGCCCAGCCGGCGGCGCAGGACGACGGCGGCCGCGATGAGTCCCGCGGTGTAGGCGGCCGCGTAGGCCAGGGGGATCCCGACGACGATGTCGCCGCGGGGCAGCAGCCAGGTCGCGGCGAGGCAGCCGGCCACGCCGACGACGCTCACCCCGGTGGTGATCAGCGCGGCGGTCCTGGTGTCCTGCAGGGCGTAGAAGCCGCGCTGCAGGATCATGTAGCCGGTGAACGGCACCAGGGCCACCCCGAAGGCCGCCACCACGGCGCCGAGCAGGGCGACCGCCGGCGCCGAGCTGCGGCCGTGCGCGAACAGCAGTACGGCGATCTGCGGGCCGAGCACGAGCATGGCCGCCGCGATCGGGGCGAGGGCCACGACGGCGAGCCGCACCGCCCGGGACAGGTCACTGGTGATCTGGGCGTGATCGAGGTTGATCGCGTGGCGGCTGAGCCGGGGCAGCAGGACGGTCATCACCGACAGGGCGATCACCGCGAACGGCGTCTGGAACACCGCGGACGCACTCTGGTACGCGGCGACGCCGCCGGGTCCGCCGATCGACGCGGCGCGGGTGGCGGCCGCGAGCAGTACCTGCGCGGCGACGACGGACACGAGCACCCAGCCGCCGAGCCGGCCGAGGCGGCGGACGCCGAGGCCGCGCGGGTCGAACCGGGGGCGCAGCGCGAAGCCGCTGCGGGCCAGCGCCCACACCACCAGCGCCATCTGGGCGAAGACGCCGGCGGTGGTGCCGACCGCCAGCAGCAGCAGGTGCGCGGTCGTCAGCGACGCGATGCTCGTGGCGCCGCCGATCGCCAGGTAGGCCAGGCCGACGGCGATCACGATCAGGCTGTTGACCAGCGGCGCCCACACCGGGGCGGCGAACCGGCCGCGGATGTTGAGCATGGCGCCGGCGGTGGCGCTGATGCCGTAGAACAGGATCTGCGGCAGGAAGAACCGGCTGAACACCACCGCCAGGTCGCGCTGCTCGCCGGTGAAGCCGGGCGCGTACAGCTCGACCAGCCACGGTGCCGAGAGCATCGCCGCGACGGTGACCGCCCCGAGGCCGTAGACCACAAACGACAGCAGCCGCTGCGCGTACGCCACCCCGTCGTCGGGTTCCGTCAGCGCCACCCGGGCCAGCAGCGGCACCACCACGCTGGCCATCGCGCCACCGACGACGAGCTCGTAGACGGCGTTGGGCAGCGTGTTCGCCACGTTGTAGCTGTCGAGCATCCGGCCGCCCAGGCCCAGGGCGGCGGCCAGCACCATCAGCCGTACGAAGCCGGCGGCTCGCGATGCGAGCGTCGCCACCGCCATGCCGCGGCCGGCACGCGCGACGGAAGATCCTTCTGCCATGACGACATTCCTAGCGCACCGGCGCACCCCGGCGGCCGGCTCAGCGCACGGTGCCCAGTTGCTTGACGTGTTTGAGCACGGGCGCCGACTCGATGCGTTCCACCCCGTCGAGCGAGCCCAGCCGGTCGGTGACGTAGCGGTAGAACGCCGGCATGTCCTGGCAGACCGCGGTCACCTGCAGGTTCGTCGGCCCGGTCGTCGCCGCCGCGAAGACGATCTCCTCGTGCTCGCTCAGCGCCGCGCCGACCGCGGCCACCCGCGACGGCGCGACCGAGAGCCAGAGCAGCACCACGGCCCGGAACCCGAAGAACTCCGGCTCGATCTCCACGTCGGTGTAGAGCGAGCCCAAGCCGAACAGCTCCTGTACACGCCGGCGGACGGTCGACTCCGGCCAGCCGGTCGTCGCCGCGAGGTCGGTGTAGCTGGTGCGGCCGTCCCAGGACAGCGCCTCGATCAGAGGCGCGTCGGCGTCGGTGAGGTGCGCCGCGGCGGGCGAACCGACCGGCCGCACCGGGGTCAGCGCGGCGATCTGCTCCGCGGAGAGCGCGTCGTCGCGGCGGTCGGGTCCGACCGCGCCGCCGACGTACACGTGGAGCAGGCAGTGTGCGCTCACCGCGACCAGACGCGGCGTCCGCGGAAGCTTCTGCAGCAGCAGCGCCTCGCGGTCGGCGGACGCCGGCACGCGTACGTTGCAGGCGATCTCGGTGCCGCCGGAGGTGATCGACACCCATCCGGTGTCCGGCCGGCGGGCCAGCGCCCCGGCGATCTGCAGCGCCGCGTCCGGCGCGGCGCGCAGGCGAAGCACCCAGGTCTCGTACCCGAGCTCGATGGGGTTGGGCAGGCCGACCACCCGCAGGCCCGCCTCGTCGCGCAACCGGCGATAGCGCCGGGCGACCATCTGGTCGGAGACGCCGAGCACCGCGCCGATCTCGCGATATCCCGCGCGTCCGTTGATCCGCAGCGCGTGCGTCACCTGAGCGTCCAGGCTGTCGATTTCCACCAACCGAGCCTATCCGCTGTCGAGATCCGCCGAAAACCGCGTGGCGGCTGGTGAATTCGGCGGGCTTACCGGCATCCTGCTGGGCATGCGTAAATGGTCACCCCTGATTGCCGTCTGCCTCGGCACCTTCCTGCTCCTGGTGGACGTCACCATCGTCGTCGTCGCGTTGCCGGACATCGCCGACAAGTTCGGCGCCGGCTACACCGACCTGCAGTGGGTGCTCGACGGGTACGCCCTCGCCCTCGCCGCGCTGCTGCTCGGCGCCGGGTCGCTCGCCGACCGGTACGGCCGGCGCCGCACCTACCTGGTCGGTATCGGCCTGTTCGCATTCTCGTCGCTGCTGTGCGCGATCGCCCCGAACGAGCAGGCGCTGATCGCCGCCCGGGTGCTGCAGGGTGCCGGCGGCGCCGCCATGTTCGCCACCACCGTGGCCCTGCTCAACGTCACCTACCAGGGCCGCGACCGGGGCGTCGCGTTCGGCGTCTGGGGTGCGGTCAACGGCGCCGCCGCGGCGGCCGGACCGCTCGCCGGCGGCCTGCTCACCGAGCACTTCGGCTGGCGCTGGATCTTCCTGGTGAACCTGCCGATCTGCCTGATCGCGGTCTGGTTCACGGTGCGCGGCGTGACCGAGTCCAAGGCGCCGTGGGGTGGCCGCTTCGACGTGCCCGGCACGACCACCTTCACCGTGGCGGCGGGCGCGCTGACCTACGGCCTGATCCGCGCCGGCGACGCCGGCTGGACCGACGGCGTCGCCCTCGCCGCGTTCGCCGCCGGCGTGCTCGCCCTCGTCGCGTTCATCGTGGTCGAGCGCAGGTCGGATCACCCGATGCTGGACCTGTCGCTGTTCCGCCGGGTGCCGTTCGCCGCGCTGATCGTGGCCGCGTTCCTCACCCAGGCGGCGGCCTTCGGATACCTGCCCTTCACCACGGTCTGGCTGCAGCAGGTGCTCGGCAACGGCCCGGTCGACGCCGGCCTGATCGGCGCCCTGCCGATGGCCGCCGCCTCGCTGGTGGTCGGCGCGGCGGCCGGGCGGCTGCTGCAGCGGGTCGCACCGCGCTGGACGGTCGGCATCGGCCTGCTGCTGATCGCGGCCGGCAACCTGCTGCAGGCGGGCCTGGACGCGGACAGCACCGGCAAGGAGCTGATCCTCGGCCTGATCGTGGTCGGCGTCGGGGTCGGCTCGGTGCTGCCGTCGCTGTCGTCGGCGGTGCTCGGCCAGGTGCCGCGGGAGCGCAGCGGGATGGCCGGCGGGGCGCTCAACACGTTCCGCCAGCTCGGGTTCGCGCTCGGCGTCGCGGTGTTCGGGACGATCTTCGCGGACCGGGTGAGCGACGGGCACGGGCAGCCGGCGGCGTTCGCCGACGGCCTGAACGCGACGCTGACCGTGGCGTCGGCGGTCGCGCTGGTCGCCGGTGTCCTGGTGCTCGTCGCCGTCCGGCACCGGGCGGCGGCGCCGGGATCTGCGAGCGCCGTTGCGGAGGCCGGGCCACCCGCGGCGCCCTCCCCCGCCGCGTCGCAGGTCAGCTGAGCGGAATGGACGGCAGCGCCGGGTCGGCGGCGGCGTGCTCGGCCAGTTCACCGTCGTCGAGCAGCGCCGCGATCCGGTCGGCCGGCACCCAGCACGAAGTCCGCTGAGCCGCCCGGCCGCTCGGCTCACCTCGCGCGCCCAGGCCGGAGGGTCCGGTCTGGGCGCGCTCAGCGCCACCGCGCCCCCGGTTGGGTACGCGGGGGCTGGTCAGGCGGTGGCGGCCGCGATCCGGTCGACCTGGTCCGCGTCCGCCGACCAGCAGTAGAACATCACCTCGTCGGCGCCGAGCGCGGCGTACGTGGCGATCGCGTCGCGCAGGTGCGCGGGCGTGGTCAGCAGGCCCGCGAGCATGTACCGGGCGGTGGCCGGGTCGCCGTAGTACGCCTCGATCGCCGCCCGGGCCTCGGCGACGACCGGCGCCGGTCCGATCGCGACGTTCGCCTGGGCGACCAGCCGGGGCCGGCCCGACCGCCCCCGGGCCTCCCAGGATCGTTCGACGGACCGGAACAGCCGACCGAGGTACGCCGGCGGGGCGGCGCCGAGGAAGCCGTCGCCGAAGCGGGCGACCCGCTCCAGCGCGCGGTCCTTGAACGCTCCGACCAGCACCTCCGGGCCGGCGGCGCTGCGGGGCGACGGGCCGATCGGGCCCGCCTCGTCGGAGAACGGCTCACCGGCCCAGATCCGGCGCAGGTCCGCGAGTTGGCGGTCCATGAGCGCCCCGCGGGTGCGTACGTCCCCGCCGACCGCGGCGAAGTCGTCGGCCCGGCCGCCGATGCCGACGCCGAGGGTGAACCGGCCGCCCGAGATGCGGTCGAGGGTGGCGCACTGCTTCGCCAGCAGCGCGGTGTCGCGCAGCGGGACCAGCAGCACCTCGGTCTGCACCCGGATGCGGGTGGTCGCACCGGCGACGGCGGCGAGGGTGACAAGCGGTTCGGGGTTGTCCCAGACCAGCCGGTCCAGGAGGCCGAGGGTGCTGAACGGGCCGGCGTCGGCACGACGCGCCCAGTCGAGCAGTGCTTCGGGAGCGGAGATGGGCAACCCGAGACCAATGTTCATGACAGACCTTCCAGAGGGTGTACGGAACCGTCGCCGCCCCTCTGGGCCTCACGCGCTCGGCGCGCGGGCTGTGCTCCCACCCTGCGGCATACATCCGGGGAGCCAGATCAAAGTGCGGTGACCATACCGCATTTGCCATCCCGCAGCGCGGCCGCTTTAATGAATGAACGAGCATTTATTAATTAGGGAGGTCGCGGTGGCGGGACGTCCCCGGGGGATCGAAGACGCGGCGATCCTGCGCGCGGCGGCCGACGTGATCGGCCGGGTGGGCCCGGTGGGGCTCACCCTGGCCGTCGTCGCCCGCGAGGTGGGCCTGGTGCCCGGCACGCTCGTGCAGCGGTTCGGCTCCAAGCGGGGGCTGCTGCTGGCCCTCGCCGAGCAGTCCGCGAAGCACGCCGACGCGCTCCCCGGCCGGGTGCGCGAGGAGCACCAATCGGCACTCGAGGCCCTCGCCGCGCTGATCGTGGAGCCGATGGCCGCGATGGCCACGCCCGAGACCTACGCCAACCACCTGGCGTTCCTGTGCATCGATCTCACCGATCCGCAGTTCCGCCGGCACGCCCTGGCCATCCACGAGGCCCAGGGCCGGGCCGTCGAGGCGCTGCTCGCCGAGGCGCTGCTCACGGGCGAGCTGCGCGCCGGCACCGACCTCGCGGCCCTGGCCGGCTCCGTGCAGGCGATCGCCGCCGGCGCCGGCCTGATCTGGGCCCTGGACCGCCAGGGCACCCTCGCGCAGCGGCTCCGGAACCAGCTCGGCAACCTGCTGTCCCCGCACCTGCCCGCACCCGACCTGGAGGAATCATGACGAACGACGCCCCGCCGCTGGCCGGGAAGGTGGCCCTGGTCGCCGGCGGCACCCGAGGCGGCGGGCGCGGCATCGCCGTCGAGCTCGGTGCCGCCGGCGCGACCGTGTACGTCACCGGCCGCAGCAGCGCCGCCGGCCGCTCCGAGCTGGACCGCCCGGAGACCATCGAGGAGACCGCCGAGAGGATCAGCGCCGCCGGCGGCCTCGGCATACCCGTGCGCACCGACCACAGCCGACCGGACGAGGTCCGCGCCCTGGTCGGCCGGATCGCGGCCGAGCAGCAGGGGCGGCTCGACATCCTGGTCAACTCCGTCTGGGGCGGAGATCCGCTGACCGACTGGGAGCATCCGCTCTGGGAGCAGGACCTCGACACCGGCCTCAGGCTGATCCGGCAGGCGGTGGAGACCCACGTGATCACCAGCCGGTTCGCGCTGCCGCTGATGGTCGCCCGCGGCAGCGGCCTGGTCGTGGAGGTCACCGACGGCAACACCGCCCGCTACCGTGGCTCGTTCTTCTACGACCTCGCCAAGTCGGCGGTGATCAGGCTCGCCGTCGGGCAGGCCGCCGAGCTGAAGGAGCACGGCGTCGCGGCGGTGGCGATCACGCCCGGCTTCCTGCGCTCGGAGGCCATGCTGGACGTCTTCGGCGTCACCGAGGCCAATTGGCGCGACGGCGCCGCCAAGGACCCGAACTTCGCCCGCTCCGAGACGCCGACCTATCTGGGGCGGGCGGTCGCCGCGCTGGCCGCCGACCCCGCCATCATGGCCAAGACCGGACGGGCCCTGGCCACCTGGGGCCTGTACCAGGAGTACGGGTTCACCGACGCCGACGGCACCCAGCCGGACTGGACCGCACACTGGGCGGACGCCCTGGAGCAGGAGTACGGGCCGCTCGGCGACCCGCTCTGATCGGCCCTAGCCTTCGGCCAGGGCGGCGAGCCGGTCGACCGAGGCCCGCAGCTTCTCCGCCGTGGTCGCCCTGGCGCGGGGCAGGCGTTTCTCGTCGCTGAGCAGCGTCCAGTCGTAGGTGTGCGTGACCCGCGTGTGCCCGGCGTCGATCGGCTCCAACTCCCAGCGCCACAGGTGGCCGGGGGTCTCCCGGCCCGGCTCGGCGGGTTTCCACGCGATGCGCCGGCCCTCGGCGAACTCGACCACGTGGTTCTCGCGGACGTTTCCCGACGTGGTCGTCATCACGAACATGTCGCCGACGCCGTGCACGCGCTGGCCGGCGGGCGCCTCGGACAGGTTGGCGTTGCCGTCCCACCGCGGCTGAAGCGACGGATCGGCGATGAGCTCGAAGATGGCCTCGGCCGGGGCCGCGACCTCGCGGCCGGCTCTGACGACACGCTGGGTGTCCTGGTTGTCGTCGGTCATTCACCCATCCAATCAGATGATGTTGCCGCTATTGATCTTGATGCTCGCCTGACCGCCGATGAGAGCGCGCACCCGCCTCTTCACGCGGCCGGCTCCCCGAGATTCCGCCATGATCCGGTTACCGCCCTCCGTTGAAAGCCGCCCGACGACATCCACTGTGGATCGGCCGCGCCATATCGGTGATCGACAATAGCCGCCGTGGTCAGGGCCCCGCGGGTGTGCAAGCTAACTCTTGACCGTGCCGGCCCGTCGGCGTTAGGTGCCGGTATGAGCTCCGTTTCGGTTCCGCGTCAGCTGTGGTCATTGTTCGAGGCCGTGCACGCCGTCATCTACTTCGATCCGGCGGCCCTCGCCGCGCTCGAGGCCGCCGGCCTGCGCGGGTTCTGGCGGGGCTATTTCGCGAACCGGACGGCACCGCTCGGCGCGGTCGGCGCGGGACCGGTCACCGCCGCGTTCTTCGGGTTCGCGCCGGCGATGGTGGCCAGGGCGGTGCCTGACGTGTGGACCCGCATCAGCCCCGAGGCCGCGCTGGCGGCCCGGGCCGACGGTGCCCGGGCGGCGCTGTCCGGCCTGCTGGCCGGCGTGGCCGAGTCGCAGGTGGCCGAGGCCGCCGAGCTGCTGTCGGCCGCCGCGCTGGCGGTGGACCTGCCCGGCCGGGTGCTGGCCGCGGCCAACGCCGACCTGCCCTCGCCGCAGGACCCGGCCGGCCGGCTGTGGCACGCCGCGACGATCCTGCGCGAGCACCGCGGCGACGGCCACGTGGCGGCGCTGCTGACCGCCGGCGTGGACGGCTGCGAGTCGGTGGTCTGGCGCTCCGTGCTGGAGGCCGGCGCGCTGCCCGCGAGGATGCAGGCGGCCCGCGGCTGGAGCGACGAGCAGTGGCAGGCGGCGGCGCGGCGCCTGACCGACCGCGGCTGGGTCGACGGCGACGGCTCGGCCACGCAGGCCGCGCGGGACGCGTACGCGCAGGTCGAGGCGGTGACCGATCGGCTGGCGGCGGGGCCGTGGGAGCGACTCGGCGATGACGCGACCCAGCGCTGCGCCCGGCTACTCGAGCCCCTGGCCGCCCGCGCCTGGGCCGTGCTGCCCGCGGACAACCCGATCCCGCTGCGCCCCGCGGCCGCCCTGATCACGCGCGACTGACGCGTGGTGGCGCTCAGCCGACCCGGTCGAGGAACTCCAGGCTGCGCCGCAGGATCAGGGCCGACGTCTCCGGCTGGTACTCCTCCAGGCTGCTGTCGGTGCTCAGGTGCGCCGAGCCCGGGTACAGGAAGAGGGTCCCGTCCTTGGCGGCCGCCGCGAGTTCCCGCGCGACGTCGACCTCGCTCCACTCGTCCTCCTCGGCGAGGTGCAGTTGCAGCGGCACCCCGGCCGGCCACTGCCCGCCGAACGCCGAGGCCGGCACCCCGCCGTGGTAGATGATCGCGCCGAGCGCGCCCGGCCGGGTCTGCGCCAGCTTCTGCGCCGGCATCGCGCCCAGGCTGAAGCCCGCGTACACGACGTGGTCCGGGACGCCGGCGACCGCGGCGACACCGCGCGCGACGATCTCGTCCATGCCGATCTCCTGCGCGTGCGCCACCCCGGCGTCGAGGCTGTCGAAGGTCACCCCGGCGTACAGGTCGGGCACGATCACCGTGTGGCCCGCGCCGCGCAGGTGGTCGGCGAAGGCGTGCACGCCCGCGGTCAGGCCTTGGGCGTGGTGAAACAGGACGATGTCGGTCATTAGGTGATCTTCGTCCGGTCCGGGGTGGACGGCAAATCGACCACGCCGTCGTCGCGCAGCGCGGAGATGAAGGCGGCCACCGCGGGGTGGCCCGCCGCGCCCCTGCGGTAGGCGATCCGGTTGCGCCGGTGGGTCGCCAGCGGGATCAGCCGTACGCCCGCAGGCGGGTCGGCCGCGGCGAGTTCCGGCACCACCGAGACGCCCTGGTCCGCCGCGATCAGGGCCAGCACCGTGGCGAAGTCGTCGGCCTGGTGCCGAGCCCGCGGCGTGAACCCGGCCGCGCGGCAGATGTGCATCGTCGCCGTGTGGCACAGCGTGCCGGGGCTGGCCAGGATCCACGCGGCGTCGCGCACGTGGTGGAGCGCCGTGTGGGTGCCCGCGGCCGGCACCGCGAGGAACACCGTCTCGTCCAGCAGGGGCGTCGCGTCGAGCACCGGGTCCGGCTCGACCGGCACCACGTCGTAGTCGTGCAGCAGGCCGACGTCGAGGCGCCGCTCGCGCAGCGCGGCCGGGACGCCCACCGGGTCCAACTCGGTCACCATGAGCTCGAGCCCCGGGTGCCGGCGCCCCAGCCGGACCAGCGCCTGCGGCAGCAGCGTGCGCACGGCGGTCGGGAACGCGCCGATGCGCAGCGGCCCGGACAGGCCGGCGGTCACCGCGGCGAGCGCCGCCGACGTCTGCTCCAGGGCGGCGAGCACCGTTTCGGCGTGCCGCACCAGCACGTGCCCGGCCGCCGTCAGGGTGACGCCCCGGCCGGTGCGTTCCAGCAGCGCCACGCCCGCCTCCCGCT
This sequence comes from Actinoplanes sp. NPDC026623, assembly GCF_040638275.1. NCBI lineage: Bacteria > Bacillati > Actinomycetota > Actinomycetes > Micromonosporales > Micromonosporaceae > Actinoplanes > Actinoplanes sp. NPDC026623. The sequence continues at coordinate 86,696 of NZ_JBEZXZ010000012.1, forward strand.
CCAGCGCCGACAGCTGCTGGGAGACCGCCGACGGGGTGTACGCGGCCGCCCGCGCGACGGCTGCGATGGTGCCGAGCCGGGACAGGTCGTAGAGCAGCCGCAGCCGGCGCACGTCGAGCATCAGCGCAGCTTACTGTGGCAGGCAGGAACGTGAACTAGACCTGATGCTTGATCTGCCGGACGCTGAGTTCATGACCTTCACCGGCGTGTACGTCCCGCTGATCACCCCGTTCGACGCCGCGGGGGCGGTGGCCCTCGAAGCCCTGGAGGGCCTCGCCCACGACGCGTTGCGGGACGGCGCGGCGGGCCTGGTGGCCCTGGGCACGACCGCGGAGCCGTCGGCGCTGACCGGCGGCGAGCGGCGGGCCGTCGTCGAGGTGGTCGCCCGGGTGTGCCGGGAGCACCACGCGCCGCTGATGATCGGCGCCGACTCGGTGCGCGCGGTCGGCGCCCTGCGGGACGCGGCGGCGGCGCTGAGCCTGGTGCCGCCGTTCCTGCGGCCGGGCGAGGACGGCGTCGTGGCCTGGTTCGAGGCGCTGTCGGCCGCCGCGGCGGTGCCGCTGATCGTCTATCACGTGCCGTACCGGACCGGGCAGCACCTGTCCACCGCGGCGCTGCGCCGGATCGCGGCCATCCCCGGTGTCGCGGGGATCAAGTACGCCAACGGCGGCATCGACGCCGGCACCGCCGAGTTGCTGGCGGACCCGCCGGAGGACTTCGCGGTGCTCGGCGCCGACGACGCCGTCGTCTCGCCGCTGCTGGCGATGGGCGCGCACGGCGGCATCCTGGCCTCCGCGCACGTCGCGACCTCGGACTTCGCCGGCCTGGTCGCGGCCTGGCACGCCGGTGACGCCGTACGGGCGCGGGCGCTCGGGAATCGCCTGGCCGCGCTGTCGCTGGCGTTGTTCGCCGAGCCGAACCCGGCCGTGATCAAGGGGGTGCTGCACGCGCTGGGCCGCATCCCGACCGCCGCGGTGCGGCTGCCGCTGCTGCCCGCGAGCCCCGCGACCGTCGAGGCCGCCCGGCGGCTCGCCGCGCCGCCCAGCAGGAAGCCGCCGAGCAGTGCCACCAGAGGCACACCCCCGCCGCCCATCAGCGGCGCGACGCCGGCCGCGACGGTCGCTGCCACGAGCGGCCGGCGACGGGCGGCCGGGCCGGGCTGAACTCGATGCGCCCTAGGGTCTGCCCAGGACCCGGCGGCTCTCCGTGAGGACCGGCGGCGAGGCCAGCGGCGCCCAGGACTCGAACAGGGCGCGCAGTTGGTCGCCGTGGCGTTCGGCTATGCCGGGGTCCCGCTCGACCACGTCGAGTTCGTTGACGATGCTCAGGTCGGTGAACGGCCGCACCTGCTCCGCCGCGAGGTCCCGGGCGACGCCCGCGAAGCGGTCCCACACCCGGCGGGTCTCGGGCAGCGCCCGCCAGCTGCGGGAACGGTCGCAGGCCGCGTACAGGTAGATGAGCGCCTCGGCGCGCTCGCCGACCAGGTCGCGCAGCACGGTGCGGTCGGCGACCGGCTGCAGGACCAGGTCGAAGCCGTCGGTGCCGTAGGCGGCGTGTGCCAGCCCGGCCAGTTGCACGTCGGGGCCGTGGCCGAGCGCGCCGAGCCGGTCGTGGACCCGGCCGAGGTGTGCGTAGAGGGTGCCGCCGGGGTGGTCGACGGTCTCGGCGCCGCGCTCGCGCAGCCACGCCCGCACGGCCTGCTCGGTGCTCATGACCTCGACCCTAGGCGCGCCCGGCGCGGCCGGGGTGCGCC
>NZ_JBEZXZ010000013.1:0-88005 GCF_040638275.1 Actinoplanes sp. NPDC026623
ACCGTGGGCTCGCCGGCGGTCGCCGGGGGCGGCCCCGGCTCGCCGGCCGGCGCCGGGCGGGGTGCGGCGGTGCGCGCGGCCCAGTCGGCGGGCACCACGGCGGCGGCGGCCCAGTCGGCGGCCAGCAGGCCGGGCACGGCGTCGACCAGGGTGGCCAGGCCGTCCTGCGGGTTGGCCGCGACCTGGGCCAGCAGCTCGGCGTCGTGGCCGCCGGAGACCGGCGCGCCGATGGCCCGCCAGACGCCGTCGACCTGCACGCCGGGTATGGCGGCGAGGCCCGCGAGGAGTCGCTCGACGCGGGAGGCGCCCGGCCACACGACGGTGAAGTCGTCGACGGCCCGCCCGGCGAGTCGCTCCAGCACCACGACCTGGACGATGTCGGCCCCGGCCACGCCCAGCGTGCGCGCGATCTGGCCCAGTGCACCAGGACGGTCCGGCAGAGTGACTCGTACCCGCAGCAACATGCGACTCCTCCCGTCTGTGAGACGGCACGGCCGTGCCGTCCTTGGCACCAAGATTGCCCAAGCGGCGTTACACACCCGTTGCGTCGCCGTGTCCCGGTCGTCAAGGAGCAGAGATATGCCCTGAATCACACCAGGGCCGAATCACCTCAAGGCTAGGGCAGCGTCAGGCGGAAGCGCGACGGACCAGATGGGTGTCGAGCAGAACGTGGGAATTCGCCACGGGCTCGCGGCGGATGCGGCACACCAGCAGCTCCGCCATCCGGCGGCCCATCTCCTCGACGGGCTGGTGGATCGTGGTCAGCGGCGGCTCGCACTGCCGGGCGACGGGCGCGTCCTCGAAGCCGACCACGGCGACGTCCTGCGGCACCCGCAGGCCGGAGTCCCGCAGGGCGCGCAGCGCGCCGCTGGCCATCAGGTCGGACGCCGCGAAGACCGCGTCGAGGTCCGGCTCCCGCTCCAGCAGGGCGCGCATCGCCCGGGCACCGCCGGCCTCGCTGAAGTCGCCGTACTCGACGAGCTCGGTGCCGGTCACGGCCGCGCGGTAGCCGGCCAGCCGGGCCCGGCCGACCTCCATGTCCTGCGGCCCGGCGACCGTGGCGACCCGCCGGGCGCCGTTGCCGAGCAGGTATTCGACCGCCTGGCAGGCGCCGGCGGAGTTGTCGACGTCGACCAGGAAGTCGCCCTCGGCCGCGCGGGTGGAGCGCCCGCCGAAGACGAACGGCATGTCGCGCTCGCGCAGCACCGCGGGCAGCGGGTCGTCGTCGTGCAGGGAGAGCAGCAGCACGCCGTCGACGTGCTGGTCGGTCAGGTGGTGCTCGACCCGCTCGCGCTGCTCGGGCGAGGCGGCCATCGCCAGCCACAGCTGCAGGGGCGTCTCCAGCAGGGCCGCGTTGATGCCGCGCAGCACGCCGGCGAAGAACGGCTCGCCGAACACCCGCTCCTGCGACTCCGAGACGACCAGGGCCACCGAGTCCGTGCGCTGGGTGACGAGCGAGCGGGCCGCCCGGTTGGGCACGTAGCCGAGCTCCTGGATCGCGGCCTCGACGGCGGCCTTCGCCTGCGGGCTGACCTGGGACGACCCGTTGAGGACTCGGGATGCGGTGCCACGGCCGACCCCGGCGCGCGCCGCGACGGCGTCGAGCGTCGGTCGCCCCGGTGAACGGACGGGCTGCCTGGTCATCCGGGCATTATCGCCCTACGGCCCGCCGATGTCTCGCCCGTGGCCGGGAGAATTGACCATGCTATTCCGCGCTTGCCCGCCCGGGGCCTAGGGTTTGCCCATGATCTGCCGTGCGTGCCGCGAGCGACGCCACGACGACTGCCGGGGCGGGTCGTGGTGCGACTGCCAGCACCGGCCCGCCGAGCCGACGCCGCCCGTCACGGGGCCACCGGGCCCGTGATCGACGTATACGGCGCCGATCTCGTCGAGCTTTATCCCCGCAATGCGGACCCGGTGCTGCGGGTCAACTTCATCGCCAGCCTCGACGGCGCCGTCACGGTGGACGGCAAGTCCGCCGGCTTGGGCGGGCCCGGCGACAAGCTGGTCTTCGACTCGCTGCGCAAGGTCTGCGACGCGCTCGTGGTCGCGGCGGGCACGGTGCGCACCGAGAACTACGACGGGCTGCGCCTCGACGCGGCCGCCCGCGACTGGCGCCGGGCCCGGGGGCTGCCCGAGTTTCCGCTGATGGTCGTCGTGTCGGCGGCCCTGGAACTGGATCCGGCACAGCTGGTCTTCGCGGACGCGCCGATCCGGCCGCTGATCATCACCCACGCCGGCGCCCCGCCCGCCCGCCGGGCCGCGCTGGCCCCGGTCGCCGACGTCGTCACCTGCGGAGACACCGCGGTCGACCTGGCCGCGGCGGTCGCCGAGCTGCACGCCCGGGGCGCGACGCAGCTGCTCTGCGAGGGCGGCCCGCGGCTGTTCGGCGCGCTGATCGCCGCCGATCTGGTCGACGAGCTGTGCCTGACCGTCTCGCCCCGGCTCGCCGGCGGCGGCGCCGGCCGCATCGCGACCGGACCCGCCACCCCGCCGCGCGAGATGTCGCTGCGCAGCGTCCTCACCGATCGCGACATGCTGTTTCTCCGGTACGCCCGCAGCCGCTAGTGGTTGTGGACAAACCTGTGGATGACCCCTAGAAGTTGTGGACAACGCGTGCCAACCGACGTGCCGTCCGTCGGATGTCGTACGTCTGAGGCAACATGATCGGCGTGTCTGACGAAGCAGTCGAAGTGAGCGAGCCGGTCGGGCGGGTCCTCGGCACCGCCGATGCCACCCCGTTGCAGTTCTGGACGGCGGTCGCGCCGGGCAGCTACCTCCAGCTCGACGACGTGGTGGTGACCACGCGCGAGCTGCCCGACCGCGAGCCCGTCACGATCGCCGGCGTCGTCACCCAGGTGCGCGCGCGGCACGAGGGCGCACAGTTCGACTCCGACGTCTTCGCCATCGCCGAGGGCGCCCTGCCCGCCCTCGTGCAGGAGGCCGCCGAGATCACCACCACCCGCGTCGACCCGGAGCTCTATGTGCCGCCGGCGCCGGGCGCGGTCGTGCACCGGGCCTCCGGCGCCACCCGCGACGCGGCGCTGCACTTCGACCGGATGGAGCGCCGGGTCCCGATGGGCACCGGCCGCGACGGCGTCCCGGTCTTCCTCAACGCCGACTTCCTCGACGGCACCCGCGGCGCGCACGTCTCGATCTCCGGCATCTCCGGCGTCGCGACCAAGACCAGCTTCGCCACCTTCCTGCTCTACTCGGTCTTCCGCTCGGGGCAGCTGGGCGGCGACGCGGTCAACGCCCGCGCGCTGATCTTCAACGTCAAGGGCGAGGACCTGCTCTTCCTCGACCACCCCAACACCCGGCTCGACGAGGCGACCACGGCGGCCTACGCCCGGCTCGGGCTGCCGGCGACCCCGTTTCCGGACGTGCGGGTCTACGCGCCGCCGCGCGCCGGCGACTCCTCCGGCGCGCCCGACGTGCAGAGCCGGCTCACCGGGGTGGACAGCTTCTACTGGACCCTCGAGGAGTTCTGCGCCACCCGCCTGCTGCCCTACGTGTTCGCCGACGCCGACGACGAGCGGCAGCAATACACGATGATCGTGCACTCGGTGACCGCACACCTGGCGCGGCACGCGCTGCCCGCCGAGGGCGGCGTGAGCATCGACGGCCGGCGCCTGTCGTCCTACGGCGACCTGGTGGACCACGTCGTCGACCAGCTCACCGACGACGAGACCCGCTCGATGTGGGCCGGCAGCGCGGTCAACATGGGCACGGTCAACGCGTTCGCCCGGCGGCTGATCGCCAGCAAGCGCGACCTGGCCCGGCTCATCCGCGGCGACCTGGCGAGCCGGCGCCCGCACCAGATCAAGACCGCCGAGAGCGCCCAGGTCACGGTGGTCGACCTGCACAACCTGCCCGACCGCGCGCAGCGCTTCGTGGTCGGCGTGACGCTCAAGACCGAGTTCGACGACAAGGAGAAGTCGGGCACCGGGCGCCCGCTGCTCTTCGTGGTCCTCGACGAGCTCAACAAGTACGCGCCCCGCGAGGGCTCGTCACCGATCAAGGAGGTGCTGCTCGACATCGCCGAGCGCGGCCGCTCGCTGGGGGTGATCCTGATCGGGGCCCAGCAGACGGCCAGCGAGGTCGAGCGCCGGATCGTGACGAACTCCGCGATCCGCGTGGTCGGCCGTCTGGACCCGGCCGAGGCCTCCCGCCCGGAGTACGGTTTCCTGCCCCCGGCCATGCGCCAGCGCGCCCTGCTGGCCCGGCCCGGCACGATGTTCGTCAACCAGCCGGACATCCCGGTCCCGCTCTGCGTCGAGTTCCCCTTCCCGGCCTGGGCCACCCGAAAGTCCGAGTCGGGGCCCCCGCCGCCTGCCACGATGCGCTCGATCGTGCAGGGCGTCGACCCGTTCGCGGTGGTCGGCGGACGCGGCGGTTCGTCTGACGACGACATTCCGTTCTAGGGTTCTGCGATGCGCATCCTGCACACGTCCGACTGGCACGTCGGCAAGGTTCTCAAGGGCCGGACCCGGCACGAGGAACACATCCGGGTGCTCGCCCAGGTCGTGGAGATCGCTCGCGCGGAGCGGCCCGACCTGGTCATCATCGCCGGCGACCTCTACGACACCGCGGCGCCGTCACCCGATGCCGTGCGGGTCGTCACCCGGGCGCTGTCGGCGCTGCGGCAGACCGGCGCCGAGATCGTCGCGATCGGCGGCAACCACGACAACGGCCAGGCCCTGGACGCGCTGCGGCCCTGGGCCGACGCGGCCGGCATCACGCTGCGCGGCTCGGTGCGCGACAAGCCCGACGACCTGATCATCACCGGGACGACCGCCGGCGGCGAGCGCTGGCGGCTGGCCGCCCTGCCGTTCCTCTCCCAGCGCTTCGCGATCCGCGCCGTCGAGATGTATGAGCTGACCGCGGCCGAGGCGAGCCAGACCTACGCCGACCACATCGCCCGGCTGATCGCCCGGCTCGCCGAGGACTTCGCCGAGCCCGGGGTCGTCAACCTGCTGACCGCGCACCTCACGGTCGTGGGCGCCAGCACCGGCGGCGGCGAGCGCGAGGCGCACACGGTGATGGGCTACGCGGTGCCGACCACGGTCTTCCCGCCGGGCACGCACTACGTCGCGCTCGGCCACCTGCACCGCTCCCAGCAGGTCATCGGCCCCTGCCCGGTGCGCTACAGCGGCAGCCCGCTCGCCATCGACTTCGGCGAGGAGGAGAACGTCAGCTCCGTCGCGATCGTGGACGTCTCGGCCGAGAAGGCGGCGAAGGTCCGCGACGTGCCGGTGACCTCGGCGAAGACGCTGCGCACGGTGCGCGGCTCGCTGGATCAGCTCGCGACGGTGAACCTCCCGGATGCCTGGCTGCGGGTGTTCGTCCGGGAGACGCCGCGGGTGGGCCTCCGCGAGGACGTGCAGGAGCTGCTGCCCAACGCGCTCGAGGTGCGCATCGACCCCGACATGGTGCCGGACCGGGCCGGCGAGCGGATGGCGCAGCGCGCGGGCCGCTCGCCGCGCCAGCTCTTCGGCGACTATCTGGACAATCGTGGCAACGCCGAGGAAGGTGTCCGCGAACTCTTCGACGAGCTCTACGACGAGGTGAGCAGCACTTCATGAGCAGGCGAAGCGGGCTGAGCGGACGAAGCGAGGGGGTGGCGTGAGGCCTTTGCGGCTTGATCTGGCCGGATTCACGGTGTTCCGGGACGAGACCACGATCGACTTCACCGACGCGGACTATTTCGCGTTGGTCGGGCCGACCGGTTCGGGCAAGTCCACAGTGCTCGACGGCATCTGCTTCGCCCTCTACGGCACGGTGCCGCGCTGGGGCGGCAGCCGGGGCATCGTCAACGCGCTCGCGCCCTCGGCCACCGAGGCCCGGGTGCGGCTCGTCTTCGAGTCCGCGGGCTCGCGCTACGTGGCGACCCGGGTGGTGCGCCGCGACGGCCGGGGCAACGTCAAGACCGCCGGCGCGGGGCTGCAGCTCATGCCGCCGGGCTTCGACGTCACCCGGCTCGACACCGGGATGAGCCTCGAGGATCTCGGCGACGTGCTCGCCGGCACGCCGGCCGAGATGGAGGGCGCGATCGTCGAGGCGGTCGGGCTGCCCTACGAGCAGTTCACCAGCTGCGTGGTGCTGCCGCAGGGCCAGTTCGCCGACTTCCTGCACGCCAAGCCGGCCACCCGCCAGCAGATCCTGGTCAACCTGCTCGGCCTGCACGTCTACGAGGAGGTGCAGGCCAAGGCGTCGACCCGGGCCACCCGGGCCGAGGCCCGGCTGACCGCCGTCGACCAGATGCTCGCCGGGCTCGCCGACGCCGACGACGAGACGGTCGCGGCCGCCGAGGCGCGCCTGACCACGATGCGCGAGCTCACCCTGGCGGTCGAGCGGGCCGTGCCGATGCTCAGTGCGGTCCGCGACCGCGAGGCGCAGCTCGCCGTCACCCGCGACGCGATCGCCGGCGAGCTGGCCGCGCTCGGCCGGGTGAAGGTCCCGGCCGGCAGCACGAAGGTCGCCGCGGCCGCGGCCGCCGCCTACGCCGCCGCCGCCGAGGCGGCGGAGGGCGTGCGCGTCGTTGAGGAGCGCGAGGAGAAGGTGCGCGGCGAGCTGGCGGCGGCCGGCGACGCGGGCTCGCTGGGCCTGCTGCTGGACCGCCACGTCGAGCTCGACCGGCTGATCGGGCAGGCCGAGTGGTTCGCCGGCGAGGTGTCGGTCGCCGAGGTCGAATACAAGGACGCGGTCGCCGCCGCCGACCTGACCCGGGCCGCGCACAACGGCGCCGAGCAGCTGCTGGAGCAGGCACGACTCGACTACGCCGAGGCGCAGACGCTGGACCGGGCCGCCGCGCTGCGCGCGCTGCTGCAGCCGGGGCACGACTGCCCGGTCTGCGCCCAGCCGGTCGCCGAGGTGCCGCCGATGCCCGAGGGCTCGGCCGTGCAGACGGCGGAGCGGACGGGCACGGCGGCCCGCGCGGCCGCGGACGTCGCCTCGACGGCGTTCCGGCAGCGCGACGCCGTGGCCCGGGAGCTCGAGCGTGGCCTCGACCGCAAGCGGGCCCAGCTGGAGCAGCACCGGTCCCGGCTGAACGAGGTGCGGGCCGCGCTGGCCGACTCGCCCGGGGTCGAGGCGCTGCGCCACCGGCTCGCCGAGCTGACCGGGCTGCAGCGCAGGCTGGACGAGGCCGGCGCGGCCGTCCGCTCGGCCCGCGAGGTCCAGCGCCGCGCCCAGGCGGCGGTGACCGCGGCCGACGAGCAGCAGCGGGCCGCGTGGCGCACGTTCGACACGATGCGCGACGGGGTGGCCCGGTTCGAGCCGCCGCCGGCCGACCGGGAGGACCTGGCCGCGGCCTGGGCGGCGCTGGCCGAGTGGGCGCAGGACTCGGCCCGCCGGCGGGAGCAGGCCCGCGCCGAGGCCGTCGCGGCCGTCGAGGCGGCGCACGCCGAAACCCAGCGGGCCCGGGCCGCCGTGCTGGAGCTGTTCACCGGCGGCGGGCTCAGCGCGCCGCCCGGCGACTCCGACGCCGACCTGATCCGGGCCGCCACGGTGGCGGCCGAGCGGGCCGGTGCGGCCTGGCAGCGGCTGGTCGAGCGGCGCGAGCAGGCCCGCGAGTTCATCGAGCAGCGGGCCGCGCTGCTGCGGGAGGGCCGGGTCGCCAAGGCCCTGGCCGGGCACCTGCGGGCCAACAACTTCGAGCGCTGGCTGCTCGAGGAGGCGCTCGATCTGCTGGTCGACGGCGCGTCGCGGATCCTGCGCGAGCTGACCGGCGGGCAGTACGACCTGATGCACGACAAGGGCGAGTTCTACGTCGTCGACCACCACGATGCGGGGCTGCGGCGCGGGGTGCGGACGCTGTCCGGCGGGGAGACGTTCCAGGCCTCGCTGGCCCTGGCGCTCGCCCTCTCCGAGCAGCTGGCCGGCATGTCGACAACGGCGGCGAGCCTGGAGTCGATCGTGCTGGACGAGGGGTTCGGCACGCTCGACGCGGCGACGCTCGACGTGGTGGCGGCGACCCTGGAGAACCTCGCGGCCCGCGGAGACCGGATGGTCGGCGTGGTGACCCACGTCAACGCGCTGGCGGACCGGGTGCCGGTCCGCTTCGAGGTGCACAAGGACGCCCGCACGGCCTACGTGGAGAGGGTCGGCCTGTGACGCGGATGTTCGTCGACGCCTGGGATCCGGCTTACGGGGCGTCGTTCGAGGGCGGCGAGTCTTCCGACGGCCCGGCCTCGCCGAGCAGCGCGCAGGTGGACACCGACGTCGAGGTGCCGGCCGCGAAGTGGGCGCCGATGGATGTCGCGCCGGGCGTTCGGTGCCCGGACGTCGTGTTCCTGGTGGACGGGGTGCGGCGCAACGACGCCGGGCTCTGGACCGCCGAGGACGACGGCATGTCCTACGCCGGCCTCGCCGCCTCCTACGCCGCCGGGGTGGTGCGGTGCGACCTCGCCAACGGAGTGGCCGAGCTGGTCGGGGCGCGGGTCGGTCGTGGGCTGTTCACCGCCTCGCCCAGCGCCTCGGATCTGCGGGCCGGATCGGTGCTCTACGAGGTGCACCGGGTCAGCGGGACCGGCGAGGCGAGCAAGCTGCCCGCGGCCGTGCAGGCGCCCCTGACGGCCCTGGAGATCGACATCTCCGGCGCGGCCCGGGACGGCGGGTCCGACGGGGCCGATCTGCTGGTGGTCGACGGGCCGCTGCGCAATCGGCGGCAGCTGCCGCGGACGGTCGGATACGTGAAGACGCAGCAGAAGCAGTACCTGCCGGCCGCGCTGACCCCGGTGGTGACGTCCCTGCGGCCCGGGCAGCGGACCCCGGTCTTCCAGCTGGGCACCGTCTGGGGCGGCTGGTCCTGGTACCTGCGGTTGCCCGGCGCGACGGGCGCCCCCTGGTCCGGAATCGTGCGGGTGGAGTGTTCCCCCGACCTGTCCGCCGAGGTGGCGGTGGAGCTGGCCGAGGTTTCATCGGCCGTTCTACCCCGATTTGCCTCTTCTGCCTATAAGGATCCGCGGGCGCCGCAGAACCTCGTGCCGATCGCCGGACTGGAGCGGCGGCTGCGCGGCCTCCTGGGGGATTCGCGGGTCCTGCACCGGGCGTTGGCGCTGGCCACGGCCCGGTCCCGGCTCTCGTAGCCCGGCCGGGTCCTCGCCGGATCCCCGCGTGCCCGGCCGGGTGCCGCGCCGGATCGGGCGCGGGCCGGGCCGCTCGGGGAGCTCGGCGGCGTGAGGATCCCCGGCCCTCGCTCGCGTTTTTATGACTTTCCGTAACTGCCGGGGCACCGGTTGCTGGTGTTGCATCCGCTTTGCGGGTGGAGTGTGCACCGGACGCCTGTCGACCAACGGTTGTTGCTGAGTATTATTCGCGTGCCCCCGAGTACATATCGGTGTCTATGGATTAAGTCGCGGTCCCCCGTGGCTTGGACCCGGAGGAACCTCTTGCAACTGCTCGTCCCTGCCGGTCGGCCCCTCGGGCTCCCGGAAATTTTCCCGTTCGCTTTGATCCCGGCCGGGGTTCCCGGCCGTATGACAGGCGACGGGGAAAGCACCGGCTGGAGGAATCGATGCATGCGTTGGTCATGGAGCGGCCCACGGCGGACAGGGTGTGCGCGATGACGCAGCAGCGGTCCGGCGGCGGTTGGCAGGCTCTCGACGGAGGCCGTGGTGCGGATAATGATGATGCCGTGATTCCACGACAGGCCCGCCATGGCGCTGCGCCGGAAGCGGCGAGCCACGAAGACACCCTCGTCCGGATGCTCTATGAGGAGCATGCGGGTCCGCTGTTGATGTTCGTGCTCCGGCTCACCGGCGGCGACCGTCAGCGCGCCGAGGACATCGTCCAGGAGACGCTCCTGCGGGCCTGGCGCAACGCGCACCGGCTCGGCGCGCAGGGTCAGCAGTCGCTGCGCCCCTGGCTCGTCACCGTCGCCCGCCGCATCGCCATCGACGATCACCGCAGCGTCAGCGCCCGGCCGCCGGAGACCTACGACCGGGAGCTGGAGAGTTTCCCCAGCACGGCCGACGACACCGACCGGGTCCTTCAGCTGATGACTGTGACGGACGCTCTGCGTACGCTTAGTCAGTCGCACCGGGAGATCCTGGTCGAGACGTATTTCCGCGGCAAGACCGTCCCGGAGGCGGCCGAGGTTCTCGGTCTGCCCCTGGGCACAGCCAAGTCTCGGGTGTATTACGCCCTGCGGGCCCTGCGTACGGCTCTGCAGCAGCGGGGGGTGACGGAATGACGCAGGAACAGCACTTCGACGTGGCGGCCTATGCACTGGGCGTGCTCGACGACCGCGACGCGGCCCGCTTCGAGGACCATCTGATCGACTGCGCGACCTGCGCGATCGAGCTCGAGTCGATGCTGCCGGTCGTCGACATCCTCTCGGACGTCGACGCCGACGCGCTGGTCGCCACCGAGCAGTCGCGCCGTGACGGCATCATGCTCAAGAAGATGATCGGCGAGGTCAAGGTCGAGCGGCGGCGGGCCAACAGCCGGCGCCTCTACTCCCTGGCCGCCGCGGTCGTGGTCTTCGCGATGCTGTCGATCGGCGCCCTGTTCGCCGGGGGCCAGTGGCTGGCGCCCGACCCGCGGACGGGGACGAGCCTGGATCAGCCGCGCAACAGCAAGCTGCTGGACCCGTTGCCGCTCTCCGAGGGTGGCGTCGGCATCGGCGGCCCCGACCTGGCCGGCGAGCGGCTCGGCAGCACCGACGCCCGGTCCGGCGTCCGTGCCGACGTGGCGCTGGAGCCCAAGGACTGGGGCACCCAGGTCTCCTTCGCGGTCTCCAACATCAGGGGCCCGCTGACCTGCCGGCTGGTGGCGGTCCGCACCGACGGCTCGTCCGAGGTCCTGTCGACCTGGCAGGTCGGCGACAAGGGCTGGGGCACGGCCGCCCAGCCGGACCCGCTGCTGCTGGTGGCGGCCACGGCGCTGCCCCGCGACGAGATCGCCCACCTGCAGGTCCAGTCGATCGACGACAAGGGCGCGACCGAGACCCTGGTCCGCGTTCCCTGATTCCGGCTGCACAGAACGCCCCGAAGCCCGGCCGCGGCACCGCTGCCGGGCTTCGGCGTTCCCCCGTCCGCCGGATAGGCAAAGCTGAATCGCCGTCGCTTATCGGCCGCATTATTACCGCGCGTCAATGACCCTGCCACGCTGCGCTATTAAGGTGCCGATGGGCCAGTCAAATACGTACCGTGCGGCCGTTCGGTTCAAACAAAATTCCGGGAATTTCATTGGGTCGATCCTTCAACCGCTGGCGGCTCGGGCGCGTACTACTGCCCGAACACCGAGATAGACAATCCAGTTGGAGGGCACACCGTGGTTCCGGAGAAGCGAAAGTTGATGGTCATCGGCGCCGCTATCGCGGCGGCGTTCGCCGTGACCGGCTGCGCCCCGGCGGGAGTGGACACCGCGAGTGACTACGGCGCACAGCCGGCCGCCAACGCGGTTGACGTCGCCGCCACCCCGACGCCCGGTGCCGAGCCCGAGGGCGACGCGGCCGCGGCGGACGACGCCGCCGAGCTGAGCGACGACGAGACCACCGGTGAGCTGAACGCCACCAAGGTCAAGCGGATGGGCGAGACGGTCCAGAACGAGGACGGCTTCGTGCTCTACCGCTTCGACGACGACAAGGTCAAGCCCAAGGTCGTCTCCAACTGCAACGACGCCTGCGCCAAGGTCTGGCCGCCCGCGGTGGTCAACAAGGGCGAGAAGCCGAAGCTCAAGGGCGTGGACGCCGCTTCCGTCGGCACCGTCGCCCGCGAGGACGGCACCCTGCAGCTGACGATCGACAAGTGGCCGGTATACACCTACATCGGCGACAAGAAGCCCGGGCAGTGGAAGGGCCAGAACGTCGGCGCCAAGTGGTTCGTCGTCACGCCCGACGGCAAGAAGAACCTGACCTGCCTCCCCGCGGTGTCCAAGGCCGTGGCGCCCCCGTCGGACGACGCCGGCGACTCGAGCGGTGACGCCGGCAGCGACGACAGTTCCGGCTCGGACTACAGCTACTAAAGGATTACTCACGGTGCGGCCGGCCCAACGCCACTGCGGCGGCGGCCGGCCACATCCGCGAGGGAATTCGGTCCATAAGTTCTCGTTAATTCGAGCCTAAGTGTTCCGCATTCCAATTGATTTACCCGAAGTGTTTCTTCTAGCTTCTTCCCGAACCCATCGTCGGAGGTGTTGAAAGATGATTGCCGTCCGCTCCTCTCGCCGGCTTCAGCGCTGGCTGGTGGGCATCATGGCAATGGTCCTGGCGTTCCTGCTGGCTCCCGCGGGCCTGGCCCGGGCCGCCGACGTCCCGATTCCGGTCCCGCCGAACTCCGGCACCGGCCTGACCGACAAGGGCGCCGGAGTGGTAAGCGCCGCCGACCGTGACTTCGTCATCAAGGTCCGGCTCGCCGGGCTCTGGGAGATCCCGGCCGGGAACATGGCCGTGGAGAAGTCGGAAGACGAGCGGGTCGTCAACATCGGCAGGAGCATCTCGGCGCAGCACGTCACGCTCGACAAGCTCGACATCGCCGTGGCGAAGAAGCTGGGCATCGCGCTGCCGAACGAGCCGAACCGGGATCAGGAGGGCTGGCTCAACGAGATGCGCAACGCCTCGACGGCCCAGCAGTTCGACCAGGTCTACGTCGACCGGCTGCGGGCGGCGCACGGCAAGATCTTCCCGGCCATCGCGACGATCCGGGCCAGCACCCGCAACGACTCGGTCCGCAAGCTTGCGCAGGCGGCCAACCAGTTCGTCATGACCCACATGACGCTCCTGGAGAGCAGCGGCATCGTCGACTACGGCTCGCTGCCGACGGCGCCGGCCCCGGTCGCGCCCGGAAGTGGCCCGGTGCCGGTCGACAACCAGATGCTCGCCGCCGCCGAGGAGAACGGCATCCCGGGCGTGAGCACCTCAGTCATCCTCCTAGTTCTTGCCGGCGCACTCGTCGCCGGTGTGATCACCACCATGCGCATCTTCCGGACGCGATAGCCCGCGAACGGTTTCGACCTGGCCAGCCGACCAGGCCGTACGGCATCACCCCCAGGCGGCTGCTCCACCGCCCGCCAAGTGTGCGACAGAGAAAGGTGTCACCATGCGAAGGTCGCAGTACCGGCGCGAATCCAAGTACTCAAAGTGGTTCACCGGTCGGCGCCGGATCATCGCCGCGGTAGCCACCCTGGTTGCCTTCGGCGGCATCGTCACCGTCACGCAGGTTTCGGACGCGAGTACCAAGAATCGCTCCACCCAGCGTGCTCTGGCCGCTTGCAACAACGTCCGGGCGCCCAAGTCCACGAAGCTCTCCACGAAGACGAAGCGCGGCACCTACACCACCAACAATGGCCGGGTGACCCAGCACGCGGACGACGGTGCCGGCGACGTGCCGACCACCGCCCAGATGCAGCAGCGCTGTCGCCAGTGGGTTCAGCAGAACGCCGGCAACAACAACGGCGGCAACAACAACGGTGGCGGGGCGGCGACCGCCGCGCCGACGGCCAGCGCGAGCACCGCGGCCGGCGACACCGGCAACGCCGGCGGTAACAACGCCGGCGGTAACAACAACGGCGGCAACAACAACGCCGGTAACAACGGTGGCAACAACGGCGGCAACAACGGTGGCAACAACGGTGGCGTCGTCACCCCGCCCCCGGGCGCCGGTCTCGGCGTCCTCACCAACAGCTGCGACACCAGCCAGCTGACGCCGCACGACGGCTTCCAGAACGGCAACCGCTGCGTCTCCACCGAGTTCGGTGAGGTCGGCGCGCAGGAGAACAACCCGTCGCTGCTGATCACCGAGGCGCCGACCCAGGTCGAGCCGAACACGCCGTTCACGCTGCGGGTCAGCACCCGCAACCTGATCCGGGACCGCTTCCTCGCGGCGGGCGCGGGCGGTTACTACGTGGAGAGCTCGGTCCTGCAGGGCGGCCTCGTCCGCGGTCACTTCCACACCGCCTGCCGCATGCTGGCGAACACCAACGAGGCGCCGGACCCGGCCCCGGTTCCCGCGTTCTTCGTGGCGACCGAGGACAAGCAGGGTAGTGCCGCCCCGGACGTGGTGACCATCCAGGTTGCCGGCCTGCCGACCGAGGGCACCGCACAGTGCGCCTCGTGGGCCGGTGACGGTTCGCACCGCATCCCGATGATGCAGCGCGCCAACCAGACGCCCGCGTTCGACGCGGTCCGCATCGAGGTCGGCGGTGGCGACCAGGGTGGCAACCAGGACCAGGGTCAGCAGCAGCAGGACCAGGGTCAGGGCCAGCAGCAGAACCAGGGCAACAACAACAACGGCAACAACAACAACGGGAACGACCAGAACAACAACAACTGAGTACGGAGCCCTGCCGCAACCGGGTCCGAACCCACGCGGGGCGCGTCGCCGAGGTGACGCCGCCCCGCGCGGGACCCCCCGTCGGAACCGGCCGCCGTCCACCCCCCTGAGGACGGCAAGCAGCGGCAGGCGGCTCGAGTAAGGAATCGGCTGACGAAAGGAGGCGCGGTACCACTCTCGAGCCGAGCTACGCAGCTCCGCTACCGGGTGACGCGGACCGACTCGGGTGTCCGCCAACCCCCACCGATGGCCCTGACCGGGAGCGCGGTCAGGGCCATCGGCATGTCTGCGCCCGGGTCAGGGAGCAACTTCCAACCTGGCCTCGGGCGGGTGGTATCCGGGCCGTCGACCTCCGCCGGGCATTTGCGGCCCGGGCCAGGTTGAAACGCTCAGTGGTTGGTCGCCGGGACGAGATGGTGGGACAGTGGCCGGGTGACGAAGACCCGCCGGCTCGGCCTGCCGGACGGCTACGACTTCCACGGCACCCTGCGCTCGCTGCTCGTCGTCCGCCACGATCCCTGCGGCACGCTCGCCGGCGACGAATGCCGGCTTGCCGCGCGTACCCCCGAAGGGCCTGGGTCTTTGCACCTCGCCCGGGTGGGCGCGGAGCTGACCGCGACCGGGCACGGACCCGGCGCGGCCTGGCTGATCGACCGCGCGGACGCGATCGCCGGACTGCGCGACGACCTCACCGGCTTCCCCACCCTGGCCGCGTCGCACCCGCTGGTCGCGCGCCTGGCCAGGACCTTCTCGGGGATGCGGTTCCTCGCCACGGGCCGGGTCTTCCAGCGGTTGATGCGGGCGATCCTGGAGCAGAAGGTGACCGGGATCGAGGCGCACCGGGCATACCGGGCGATCGTGCGGCACTTCGGCGAGCCCGCGCCCGGACCGGCCGGGCTGCTGCTCCCGCCGGAGCCGGAGGCCATCGCCGCCACGCCCTACTGGAGCTTCCACCCGTTCGGCGTCGAGCAGCGCCGCACCCAGGCCCTGCAGCGCGCCGCCCTGGTCGCGGCGCGCCTCGAACGGTGCGCCGACAGCGCCGAGGCGACCCGGCGGCTGACCGCGATACCCGGCATCGGCGTGTGGACCGCCGCCGAGGTGGTCCGCACCGCATACGGCGACGCGGACGCGGTCAGCGTCGGCGACTTCCACATCCCGAACACGGTGGCCTGGGGCCTGGCCGGCGAGGCCCGCGGCACCGACGAGCGGATGCTGGAGCTGCTGGAGCCGTTCCGGGGGCACCGCGGCCGGGTGTGCGAGCTGCTCGCGGCCGGCGGGATCGGCGCACCCAAGTTCGGGCCGCGGATGCCGGTCCGCTCCATTGCGCGGTTCTAGGTTTCGCCCGGCAGACAGCCGTTGCACACTTGGGCGTGGCTTTCACGTTGACGATCGACTGCGGTGGCGGCGGCATCAAGGGCTCGGTGCTCGACGCCGCCGGCACGATGCGCGCGCAGCCGCTGCGCGTGCCGACGCCGTACCCGCTGCCGCCCGACCTCTTCGTCAAGACCCTGCTGGAGCTCGGCGAGCGGCTGCCGAGCGCCGACCGGGTCACCGTCGGGATGCCGGGCATGCTGCGCCACGGCGTGGTCGTCGCCACGCCGCACTACGTGACCCGCAGCGGGCCCCGGACGAAGGTGGACCCCGAACTGGTGAACGCCTGGCACGGCTTCGACGCGCGTACCGCGCTGGCCGAGGCGTTCGGGCTGCCGACGCTGGTGCTCAACGACGCCGAGGTGCACGGGGCCGGCGTGGTCGCGGGCACCGGCTGCGAGCTGATTCTGACGCTGGGCACCGGGCTGGGCTGTGCGCTGTTCGACGGCGGCCAGCTCGCGCCGCACCTGGAGATGTCGCAGGCGCCGGTGCGCTGGGGGATGACCTACGACACCTACATCGGGGAGCACGAGCGGCGCCGGCTCGGCGACGCCCTCTGGTCCCGCCGGGTCCGCAACGTGGTCGAGGGGCTGCGCCCGGTCTTCCTGTGGGACCGCATCTACCTGGGCGGCGGCAACTCCCGCCTGATCACCTCGACGCAGCGGGCCCGGATGGGCGACGACGTGGTGGTGGTGCCCAACACGGCGGGCATCGTCGGCGGGGTGCGCGCCTGGAACCTGCGGGCTGACGACTCTCGATAGGTTCATGGCATGCTGCCCAGCCCGCGTGCCCTGCTTCTCGACTTCGGCGGGGTGCTCGCCGACGCTCCCCGCCAGGATCCGGCATCACCCGAGCTGGTCCGGCGCCTGGACGACCTGACCGGCGGGGTGCTGCCGCCGGGTGAGATCGAGCGGTCGCTGGTCGCGGGCCAGGCCGCGTACGCGTCGTGGCGGGACGAGGATCACCCCGACGAGCTGACCCATGCCGAGGCCTGGGGGCGGTTCGTCACCCACGGCTGGCCGGGGGCGGCCCGGGACGCCGTGGACGCCCGGGCGACGCCGCTCAGCTACGACTGGACCTGGCGGCCGGAGTGGCGCCTGCGCCCCGGCATTCCGGAGGCGCTGCGCGCGGCCCGGGCGGCGGGCCTGCCGATGGCGGTCGTCAGCAACACGTTGTGCGGCGCGGCGCACCGCGACTTCCTGGCCGGTGCCGGGCTCGGCGGGCTGTTCGCGGCGCAGGTCTACAGCGACGAGGCGGGCGTCCGCAAGCCGAACCCGGAGATGATCCGGCTCGCCGCGCGGGAGCTGGGGGTGCCGGCCGGGCAGTGCTGGTTCGTCGGCGACAGCCTGCAGCGCGACGTCGCCTGCGCCCGGCGCGCCGACGTGGCCGCGGCGATCCTGATGCCCTCGCCGCGCACCGACCGCGAGGAGCGGGCCGACTGGCCGGAGCCGGACGCCGTGGTCCAGGACGGCTTCGGCCTGCGCGACCTGCTCCCGGCTGCGCGCCTAGGGGAGGTGGCCGAGGACGACCCGCTCGGAGGCGAGTAGGTAGTCGCGGAGCAGGTCCGCCGCGCGCGCGGCCTCGCCCGCCTCGTAGGCCGTCGTGATCTCCTCGTTCATCGTCACGAACGGGCGGTGCAGGCCCTCCAGGTCCGGGGCCGCCACGAACGCCAGGCGCAGCTCGGCCGTCAACTGGCGCATCCACGCGTCCAGGCGCGGGCTGCCGGCCAGCGCGACGATCCGCTCGTGGAAGTGCATGTTGGCGGTGCCGACCGCGCGCCATTCGCCGGCCTCGGCCGCGCGCCGGGCCTCGTCGACCGCGGCATGCATCCCCTCGGCGCGGGGCGGCCGGACCGGCGCCTGCCGCAGGGCCGAGCACTCCAGCAGCACCCGTACGCGGTAGATGTCGGCGATCTGTGCCGGGCTGAGCGTCGCCACGAACACCCCGCGGTGCGGCAGCCGGACCAGCAGACCCTCCTCGATCAGCGTCGAGAACGCCTCCCGCAGCGTGTTGCGGGAGACCTCGAGCGGACCGGTCAGGGACGACTCGGCGAGCCGCGTGCCGGGCGCCAGCTCCCCGTTGATCATCGAGTCGCGGAGCCGCCGCACCGCCCTGGCCGCCGAGCCCGGCTGCTCCACCGTCGTCACCGGGTCAGTCAATCAGCCGTGCCGCCGCGACCACGAAGCGGACCTTGGCGCCGGGCCGGGCCTGCGCGGCCCGGTCGGCGGCCGCCGGGGTCAGCACCGCGATCACCGGATAGCCGCCGGTGACGGGATGGTCGGCCTGAAAGACGATCGGCTGCCCGTCGGGTGGCACCTGCACGGCGCCGCGGACCACGCCCTCGCTGGGTAGCTCCGCGGTGCGGGAGCGGGAGAGGGCCGGGCCGGTGAGGCGCAGGCCGACCGAGTCGCCGGCGGGGGAGACGGTGTATTCCGCGCTGAGGAAGGTCGCGACGGCGGATGCGGTGAACCAGTCATCACGCGGCCCGAGATCGACCTCCCACGGCCCGTCCCCGAGGCGCGGCCCGTCCCCGGTGCTGCCGAGGGGAGGGATCTCGCCGTGCTGTGGCGGGAGCGCGCCGATCGGCAGCACGTCGCCGGCCGCCGGGCGGGGCGGACCGACCAGCCGGTCCGTGGAGCGCGAGCCCAGCACCTCCGCGACGGCGAAGCCGCCGCGCACCGCGAGGTAGCTGCGCAGGCCCCGGCGCGGCATCGTCACCGTCACCTCGGCGCCGGCCGGGATCTCGACGACCTCCTCGACGCCCGCGCGGTTGCCGCCCACCGAGAGGACCGCGTCGGTGCCGGCGAGGACCGCGACGGCCGGCTCGTCGAAGCGGACCCGCAGGCCGCCGAGGGTGCACTCCAGCGCCGCCGCGCCCGGCGGGTTGCCGACCAGGGCGTTGGCCCGCGCATAGGCCGACCGGTCGACCGCGCCCGACGGCGCCACGCCCTGCCCGGCGTGGCCCGGGCGGCCCCGGTCCTTGAGGACCGTCAGCGGGCCGGCCCGCAGGATGGTGACCGTCATCGCGGCACCACCCTGAAGGTCACCCTGACGCCGGGCACGAGCAGCGCCGGCTCCGGCCGGTCGAGGTCCCACATGCGCTCGGTGGTGCTGCCGATCAGTTGCCAGCCGCCGGGGCTCTCGCTCGGATAGACGCCGGAGAACCGGCCCGCCAGACCGACCGAGCCCGCCGGGATCCTGGCCCGCGGCGAGGTGCGCCGTGGCACGTCCAGGCGGGGATCGCCGCCGGTCAGATAGCCGAAGCCGGGGGTGAAGCCGGCGAACGCCACCGTCCACGGCGAGCCCGTGTGCAGGGCGATCACCCCATCCGGGGTCAGGCCGGTGTGCCGGGCGACGTCGGCCAGGTCGGGGCCGTCGTAACGGACCGGGATCTCCACCGTGCCGGTGCCGACCGTGCCGGTGCCGCCCGGGCCGGGGCCGTCGACGGGCAGCCCGGCGGTCGCCCGCTCGACCGCGGCCGGGGACGTGACGGCCGGGTCGAGATGGATCAGCACCGTCCGGGCCGCGGGGACCAGGTCCACCACGCCGGGCAGGTCGGCCGAGCGCAGGGCCGCGTAGAGCGAGAGGGCGGCGTCGAGGTCGTCGACCTCCACCAGCACCGCCTCGCGGCCGCAGCGGAGGAATCTGGTCACGGCGCCGTCCCCGCGAAGGCCTCGATCGGCACACCCGCCCCGGTGAGCGCGTCGTGCACCGCGCGGGCCATCTCGACCGCGCCCGGCGAGTCGCCGTGCACGCAGATCGAGTCGGCCTCGATCTTGATCACGCTGCCGTCGACCGCGACCAGCGTGCTGTCGGTCACCAGCCGGAGCATCCGCTCGGCGACCTCGGCGGGGTCGTGCAGCAGGGCGCCCGGCTCGCGGCGCGACACCAGCGTGCCGTCCGGGCGGTAGCCGCGGTCCGCGAACGCCTCGCGGACGACCCGCAGGCCGGCCTCGTGGGCGAGGTGCAGGAAGACCGAGCCGGGCAGGCCCAGCACCGGCAGATCCGGGTCGTAGCGGCGCACGGCGTCGACCACGGCGGCGGCCTGCTGCTCGTGGTGCACGATCGCGTTGTAGAGCGCGCCGTGCGGCTTGACGTAGAGCACCCGGTCGCCGGCGGCCCGGGCCAGGCCGTCCAGCGCGCCGAGCTGGTAGATCACATCCGCGACCAGGTCGGCGGTCTCGTAGTCGATGAAGCGCCGGCCGAAGCCGGACAGGTCCCGGTAGCCGACCTGGGCACCGATGACGACGCCCTTGGAGACCGCCCGCTCGCAGGTGGCGAGCAGGGTCCGCGGGTCGCCGGCGTGGAACCCGCAGGCGACGTTGGCGCTGCTGACCAGGTCGGTCATCGCGTCGTCGTCGCCCAGCCGCCAGGCGCCGAAACCCTCGCCGAGATCGCTGTTGAGGTCCATGGCCCTCCTCGATCGGGATGACACCGACCCTAGGGATTGTTCAACGATCACGCAAGAGTTGTTCAACAATCGCGATTACCGGTGGGCGGAGACCACCTGCCACACGCTCGTCCGGCGTACCGGGACGCCCTCGAGGGCCTCGACCACCGGCACCTCGTAGGTGCTGCGGTGGATCATTGATTCGGTCGGCAGGTAGGCCCGCCCCGGGTCTCCGACCAGCACCAGCGCGCCCCGGCCCGCGGCGCGGCGCAGGAACGGCAGCACCCGGGCGGCCATCTCGCGGCTGTAGAAGACGTCGCCGGCCAGGATCACGTCGGCCTCGGCGAACCCGGTCTCCAGCAGGTCCTCCTCGACGGTGCGCACCTCGACGCCGTTGGCCTGGGCGTTCGCCTCGGCGGCCGCGAGCGAGAGCGGATCGATGTCGTTGGCCGTCACCGGCCGCGCCCCGGCGCGGGCGGCGGCCACCGCCACCAGGCCCGAACCGGTCGCCAGGTCCAGCACCGCCCGGCCCGCGACCAGGTCCGGGTCGTCGAGCACGTGCCGGGCCAGCGCCTGACCGCCGGCCCACGCGAACGCCCAGAACGGCGGCGGCTGCTCGGTGCCCGCCGCCTCCGTCCGTTCCCAGAGCTCGATCGGCTCGTCGGCCTGATAGAGGACGAGTTCCGGCAGGAAGGGCACGGGCGCGAGCCGCGTGTTCGCGCGGACGAAGTTGTTGGACACACACCGATTCTGCTCAGTTGACCTGGCCCGGGACCGATCAGGGTGCAGCGTCGAAGATTGTTCGGGAGAGGAGCGGTATGCCGACTAGATTGGCGGCTGCCCTCTTCGGCGCCGGGATGCTCCTGCTCGCCGCGGTCTTCCACGCCCAGCCGCACTGGCAGGTGCCGCTGCGAGTGGTCGCCGGCCTCGCCGCGATCCTGGTGATCGCCGTCGGCGTTCGGCGGCATCGGCCCAGCTCGCGCGGCCCCTGGCACCTGCTCTCCCTCGCCATCGTCCTCTCCGTGGTCGGCACGACCGCCAGCCAGGGTGGCCCCGCGGTCGAACGCGTGATCGCGAGCCTGGATGAGATCGGCACCGGAATACTGCTCGCGGCCCGCCCGCTGCTGGCGGGGATGCTGTTCTGGTTCGTGCGGCTGAGCGCCGGCGGGCGGCGCGACCGCGGCGGCCTGCTCGACGCGCTCACCCTCACCTCCGGCATGGCGCTGCTGGCCTGGACGTTCGTGCTCGGCCCGCACCTGCGCGACGCCGACCTGTCGACGCTCGAGTGGTGGGTCACCGTGGCGTTCGCGGTCGGCGACCTGATCTGCCTGGCCATGCTGACCCGGCTGCTCACCACGCCGGGGCGCACCGCCGCGGCCGCCGTCTGGCTGGCCGCCGGCATCCTGGCGCTGCTGCTGACCGACGTCGCGAGCGTGGTCTCCTTCCACGACGAGATCGCGTTCCTGACCGCCTTCGGGCGGATCCCCCTGTACGCGGCCGCCGGCCTCGCCGCGCTGAGCACCTCGATGACCGCGCTGACCCGGTCCGCCGCGGCGCCGGACGCCGAGCTCGGCTGGGTCCGGCTGGCGCTGCTGGCGCTGGCGTCGCTGGCCGCCCCGGCCGTGCTGGTGTTCCAGGCCCGCGTCGACGGTACGGTGTCCGACCTCAACGTGGTCGCGGTGCTGAGCGCCTGCACGTTCCTGCTGGTCCTGGCCCGGATGGCGGGCATCATGGCCAGCCATCGCCAGGCCATGGCCCGCGAGCGCGGGCTGCGCCGCGCCTCGGCCACGCTGGTCTCGGCCGCCGACGCGGACGAGGTCGGCGATGCCGTCCGTACGGCGGTGGCCCAGCTGCTGCCCGCCGACGTGCCGCACCGGGTGGTGCTCGCCATGGCGTTCACCGAGCCCGAGCAGCCGGTATCGCCCGAGGCCGCGGCGCAGTCAGCCCACGACCGCAGCACCGGTACGGCCGCCCGCCTCGTCGCCACCCGCGACGTCGACTGGGCCGTCGCGGTCCGGCTGACCCAGTTCAACACGGTGCTGCGCTGCCCGCTGGTGCTGAAGGACCGCCCGACCGGTGACCCGCTCGTCGGCGTGCTGCACATCGGCGGCCCCACGTGGGCCCTGCGCAACCTGCAGCGGGCCCTCGAGGTGCTGGCCACCCAGGCCGCGCTTGCCCTGGAGCGGATCGCGCTGAGCGAGGAGGTCACCAGGCGCAACAGCGAGACCTACTTCCGCACCCTGGTGCAGAACACGTCGGACGTCATCCTGATCGTCGACGACGAGGACCGGGTGCGCTACGCGAGCCCGTCCGCGGTCCACGTGCTCGGCGCCGACCCGGCGGGCGTGCGCCTGCCGGACATCATCCACCCCGGCGACCGCACCCGGCTGGCCGACGTGCTGGCCGCCGTACGCGGTAGCACCGGCACCCAGCAGGGCCTCGACTTCCGGGCCGTGGGACGCCGGCGTACCGAGGTCATGCTCGAGATGCACTGCCGGGACCTGCGCGCGGACCAGACCGTCGCCGGGCTGGTCGTCACCCTGCGCGACGTCACCGAGCGCCGCCAGCTCGAGCGCGAGCTCACCCACCAGGCCTTCCACGACTCGCTGACCGGCCTGGCCAACCGGGTCCTCTTCGCCGACCGGCTGCAGCACGCGCTGGCCCGCGGCGCCCGCGACGGCGCGGTGGTCGGCGTGCTCTTCATCGACCTGGACGACTTCAAGATCATTAACGACACGCTGGGCCACGCGGTCGGCGACCAGTTGCTGATCGCCGTCGCCGAGCGGATCTCCGGCGCGCTGCGCGCCGACGACACCGCCGCCCGGCTCGGCGGCGACGAATTCGCCGCGCTGGTCGAGAACGTGCAGGACCCCGGCGCGGTCGAGGAGACCGCCACCCGGATCCTCGCCGCGCTGGCCCAGCCGATCGTCATCGACGGCGAGCCGCTGCAGGCCGTGGCCAGCATCGGCATCACCACCACGCCCGAGGCGGACACCGCCGACGCGCTGCTGCGCCAGGCCGACCTGGCGCTGTACGTCGCCAAGGGCGCCGGCAAGAACCAGTGGCGGCGCTACCAGTCGCACCTGCACGACGTCATGGTCCAGCGGCTAGAACTGCGCTCGGCGCTCGACCACGCCGTCAACGAGGGACATTTCCTGCTGCAGTACCAGCCCATCGTCGACCTGGAGACCGACGAGGCGGTCGGCTTCGAGGCGCTGGTGCGCTGGCACCACCCGACCCGCGGGGTCATCGCGCCGGACCAGTTCATCGAGGTGGCGGAGGAGAGCGGGCTCATCGTGCCGATGGGCCGCTGGGTGCTGGACCAGGCGCTGCACACGGTGGCGCAGTGGCGACGCATCCTGCCCCGCGCACGCCAACCGTACGTGAGCGTCAACGTCTCTGTCCGGCAGTTCCGCCAGCCGGGCTTCGTCGATCAGGTCCGAGGCTCGCTCGACTACGCCGGCGTGCCGCCGCAGGCGCTGATGCTGGAGATCACCGAGACCCTGCTGATGGGCGACGACGAGCAGATCTGGGCCGACCTCGCCGTGCTGCAGGACCTCGGCGTGCGAATCGCGATCGACGACTTCGGTACGGGCTACTCCTCGCTGAGCTACCTGCGGCAGCGGCCGATCGACGTACTGAAGATCGACAAGACCTTCATCGACGACATGATCGGCAGCGCGCAACAACTGGCGCTGGTCGCGGGCATCGTGAGCCTGGCGCAGACGCTGAACCTGACGGTGGTGGCGGAGGGCATCGAGGACGCCACCCACCGGCAGATGCTGGCGCAGCTCGGCTGCCCGCTGGGTCAGGGCTACTACTACTCGGCGCCGCTGGATCCGACCGAGGCGCTGGCCTGGCTGCGCGCGCCCATGCCGCTCGCCGCCGCCTAGGTTTCTGCTCCCGCATCGTGGGACCCGGGGCTCTGATTTCGGGTCGCCGGATGCGCGGTGTGGCCGGTGTGGATACCGCGGCAGACGGCCTTAATGGGAAAAAGTCCGAGTTTAAGGCTGCATCATATTTAATCCGCAAAAGCGAGAAAAAGGCTGAGGGCCGGGTCAGTATTTCGGGTGTCAGTACCTCACCTGAAAGGACATATCATGCGACGTCCTGGCCTCCTCATCGCCGGTGCCTTCCTCGCAGCCGGGGCCGGTCTCGCCATTGCGGCGCCCGCGTCGGCTTCTCCTGGCAGCAGCGGTGGCACCGCCGTCACTGCCGGTAGCTCCCACAGTTCCGACTGGTACTGGGACGACGACGACGACTGCTGGTACGGCATTTACGGCGGCTACAACTACTACCGTCCGTGGTATGGCGTCGGACGCCCCTGGGGCTACGGCGGCTACGGCGGCTACGGTGTCGGAGTAGGCATCGGCATCGGCGGATTCTAACGAAGTCGCCAGCCCGTACGGCCAGGTCCGGGCGCCTGTGTGGGGCCCCGGATCGGCCTTGTCCCAATAGGATCGTCTGACCCGGGCGCAACCGCGAAGCAGTTCGCGGGGGCGCCCGGGTTGGTCCTGTTCTTGGTCGCAAATCCTCTGACCCTGAGTGCCTGCGGTTCCCGGGGTGCTGGGTGGTCCGTCTTGGTGGGGGATTTGTCCGACTCTGAGGTCGTGGGTGTGTCCTGGACCGTTTCGTCACGGTAGGAATTGTCTGACCTATGTGCCGGTCGCGATGTGGTTTCGCGGGATGGTTGGGCTGGTCTTGTCTTAACGAGAATTCCTACCCTGGGTGCCTGCCTTTCCGGAGTGCACTATTAGTCCTGTTTAGTGGCCATTATGTAAATCTGGTGCCAGTCGCGAAGCACTTCACAGGGGTGCCTGGGTTGATCTTGTGTGCCGCTCGCGGAGCGGTTCTCGGGGTGCCTGGGTTGGTTTTGGCTCGGCACGAGTCGTCTGACCGGGGCGTCGGCCGCGGAGCTCTCCGTGGCGTGGCTGAGTTGTTCCTTGTCCCGCCCGGAATCGGTGCGGGAGCGCAGCACGCCGGGCCGGACGGCGAGATGCTGCCGGACGCGCACGCGCACGCGGACTCGGATCCGGACGCGGACCCGGACCGGACCGGACGTGTCCCGGTCCAGGGTGATTCCGGCGAGCAGCACCGGTGAGCCGGAGCCGAGGATGATCGCCCAGCCGAAACGGTAGTCAGGGTCGGCGCGGTGCTCGGTGCTGGATCCACAGCCCGTGCCCGGCGTGCGGTGTGCTGCCGGGCCGCGGAGCGGCATCGCGAGGTTCCGAGAAAGGCCGCCGGCGTGGCGGGATCGCGTGGGTGTGCGCGGGTTGGTCGGCGGCCACCCCGCAACCGGGAATCTCTCCCGTCCCGCTCGGGTGCGCCAGGTTCGCCGCTTCGTGTGGCCACGGACGACGCCTCGGGTACGGCCCGGTTCACCATCTCGAATCGGACCGCCCGGCTTGGTCCCCGGGAACCTTCGCGGCCGGCTCGACCGGATCGATCAGGCGGTGGTCAGGTGGCCGATGACCGCGTCGGGATGGAAAATCCAGTTCAGGTGACTGCTCTCGACGGTGACCACCCGGAACTTGTTGCGCGGGGTCAGCCTGTCGGCGTCGGCGATCATCAGGTCCTGCATGGGGAGCGGGATCGCCCGGTCCTCGCTGAGCCGGATGAACGTACGGCGGACGCGGCCCCACCTCTCTGCGGCCGGCGTGATGGGGGTGTAGTACATCAGGATCGACTCGTCCGGTTGGCAGGAGTTGAGGAGGACGCGCATCTGATCGTCGGTGCCGTCGGCCAGGAAGGCGGCCTTCGCCGCGGCGAAGAAGGCGGGGTCGGCGCTGCGCCAGTTGTTACGCAGCGCGCCGGTGCCGCCCGCCGGGTCCGGGTTCCCGATGTTGGGCACCCGCAGCACGAGAGACGGCTGGCCCTCGGGGGTGCCGTAGTACTCGATGAGCGTCGGCCGCGCCGGGTCGGTGCAGCAGAACGCCGACAGGTAGACCAGCCGGTGCACCAGGTGCGGCACGACGTCGGCCACCCCGGTGATGGTGACGCCGCCCAGGCTCTGGCCGACCAGGACGACCGGCCCGTGCGCGGCCGCGCGGCGCACGACCTCGACCACGTGGGCGACGTTGTCGGCGGGCGTCACCCCGTTCAGCGGCGAGACCAGCGTGCTCAGCGTGTCGAGGTCCTGCGGCGCCTGGTAGGCCGCCGGGAACCAGCCCTCGCCGCCGTGACCGGGCAGGTCGACCGCGAACACCAGGTGACCGCGGGCGGCGAGCAGCTCGGCCACACCGGACCAGACACCGGCCGAGCCATTGGCGCCGTGCACGAGCACGAAGACCTCGGCCCGTTTCGACGCCCGCCCGGCGGCCTTCGCGGGCGAGGCGGCCAGTACACCGGCGGCGGCGGCCGCGCCCGATGCCGCGCCCAGCAGGAGACCGCGCCGGGTAGGTCCACTTTCATTCGTACGTTCGTTCGCCATTGATCCACAGTAGATCGATGGCCCGGATCGCGGTGCCCCGTCCTCCTCGGCCCGGCCACCGATCACTCGGGGTAAGCGAAGGTCTCCGTGATCGGCCGTCTCACGAGCGGACGATGCCGGAGCCGTAAGAGCCCGGTTCGGCCCTGTTCATAGCCGCAAGTGATCGTCGGCGTAGGCCGGGCCACCGGTGGTTTCGGTAGCCTGGCCTGCGTGCGGATCATGGCGGAGCAGACCCTAGGGCGTGACGAGGCGTACGAGTTGTACGCGGCGGTCGGCTGGTACGGCTACACCAAGGATGTCGGCAAGCTACTGCGTAGCCTCGCCGGCTCGCACCTGTTGCTCACCGTCCGGGGCGACGACGGGTGCTTGCTCGGACTGGCCAGAACGATCTCCGACGGCGAGACCGTTTGCTATCTGCAGGATCTGTTGGTGCATCCCCGGGTGCAGCGCGGCGGCATCGGCCGCGCTCTGATCGAGGAGCTCAAGCGACGCTACGAGCACTGCCGGTTCTTCCTTCTCGCTACGGACTCCGCCGATGCCGAGGCAGCCCGGGTATCGCACCCCTTCTACCGTGCGCTGGGTTTTGTCGCGCATGACGAGCAGGGGATGGCGGCGTTCGGCTTACCGGTCAAGCGCTGAGTCCATCGCTTGATCTCTCGCCCGGGGCCGTCGTTCGAATAGTCGATCACCGGAAAGCTCTTCCTTGCTCGCAGCCCAGGTGCATTTTCGTGGTCCAGCCGCCACGGGAGCGGCCCAGGGCATGATCGGCGGGTGCGGGCTCGCCGGCAGTCCACTCCGGCCTTGACCGCCATATCCGCCTTGCTTGCTTGGAACGCGAGCCGAAGTTTCCCAATCTTGAAGAACGGGACCGGCGGCTTATTGAGGGCGAAATTCGACAGGTGCGAGGGTGTGCCAATCCCGTCAGTCGTTGAGCAATTTTCGATCTGGCTTCGGGCCAGCGGTTATCCGGGTCGTCGATCTCCGCCGGGCGCTTCAGCCTGGGCCAGGTGCGGGGCGAGGCGGGGCATGCGGGCGAGTGGTGGGGGCGTGGCTGTGCGGGCGTGGCAGTGCGGTGCGGGAGTGCGGGCAGGCCTGCGGGTGGACGGGGCGGGGTGGGGCTTCGTGTTAGGCGAGGGCCTGCTGGATGGCCAGGGTGTTCTGGTACTCGCGCCAGAGTGCGATCTTGCCGTCGCGGGCCGTCAGCACGCTGATGAAGGCGGCCGTCGCCTGCCGGCCGGTGGCGGTCGAGGTGCCGGTCAACTCGTACTCGACCACGATGGTGTCGGGGTCGGTGGTGTCGTGGACGGCGGTGGTGCGGCACTCGTCGAAGCGGACCGGGAATACGGCGCGCTGCGGGTTGGCGAAGTCGAGGAATTGTTGCCTGCCCACGATCCGGTGCGGGCCGGGCGCGGCGAACGGGCTCTCGATGATCACATCGTCGGCCAGGAAATCGCCGGTCAGTGTTGGGGTCGGGCCGAACCATTGCCGGCGCATCTGCTCGAACAGGTCGCGGGGCGTGCTGGGCATGGCGGCGGACCTCCGTAAGATGAGTGGTGACTCAGGAAACGAACGATAGTGAGTGGTGACTCATCTTGTCCAGTGAGCCGGACCGGCCCCTGCGCGCGGATGCGCTACGCAATCGCCGGAGGCTGTTGCTGGCGGCGGAGGAGGTGTTCGCCGAGCAGGGGACGCAGGCCTCCACCGAGGAGGTGGCGCGGCGGGCGGGCGTTGCGGTCGGGACGGTGTTCCGGCATTTCCCCACCAAGGCCGACCTGCTGCGGGCCCTGATGAAGGGCCTGTTGCAGCAACTCGTCGACGACGCCGACGCCCTGGTCGCGCGGGGGGATCCGGGGACGGCGCTGTTCGAGTTCTTCACGCGACTCGTCGAGCGGACCACGGCGAACCGGACCGTGGTGAGCCTGCTGGCCGCCGAGGGGATCGACGTGCCGATCGCCGGCGCCCTCGGGCCGCTCACCTCCGCCGTGCAGGAACTGCTGCGGCGCGGGCAGCGGGCCGGCGCGATCCGCGCCGAGGTCCGAACCGACGAGGTGATGGCGCTGCTGGTCGGCGCCTGTCAGGGCGCGCTGTACGGCGGGTGGAGCCCTGACCTGCGCCGGCGGACCCTCGGCATCATGTTCGCCGGCATGACGGCACCGCCGGTGTGATCCGCCCGGGCGTTGCCACCCCAGAGCCTTACCTGTGCGGCGGATCCTCAAATCATGTTCGCGGGCATGATGGCGCCGGTGGCGTGATCCGGCGGGGGTCGCCGCCTTGGAGTCATTGTCTACAGTGGCTGGTCCGGTGCTATTGGGTGCGGGCCGCCCGGCCGGCGTAGGTGCGGTCGGGGATCTGGGGCAGGGCGCTCGCCGCCGCCATCGCGAGGCGATAGCGGAACGGCACCACGATGCGCCGCCGCGGCCGGCGTAGCGCCCGTTCGATCGCGTCGACCACGACATCGGGGCCCGGCATCCGGCTCTTGCGGTGTGCGGTCAGCTCCGTGGCGATGTGCCCCGGTTCGATCAGGGTGACGCCGATGCCGGTGCCGGCGAGTTCCCGCCGGACCGAGTCGGTCATGCCGCGCAGCGCGAACTTCGTCGCCGAGTAGGTGCCGCTGATGCCGATCTCGCCGGCCACCGAGCCGATGTTGATGATCGAACCGGAGCCCGCCTCCCGCATCAGCGGGATCACCGCGCGCATGAGCCGGATCGGCGCCAGCAGGTTGACGTCCACCATCGCGGTGACCGTGGCGTCGTCGGCCAGCACCGACGCCGAGCCGCCGACGCCCGCGTTGTTGATCAGGGCGTCGACCGTCCCGGCCTTCTCGACGAGGGCGGTGATCTGTGCCGGGTCCCTGATGTCGGTCGGTACGGCCATGGCAATGCCGCCGTTCGACTCGATCTCGGCGGCGACCTCCGCGAGTTCCGCCTCGCGCCGGGCCGCCAGCACGACCGTCGTGCCCGGCCGGCCCAGCCGCAGCGCGGTGGCGCGGCCGATCCCGCTGGAGGCGCCCGTGATGATGACGACCCGCATGCCCGTACCTCCCGAAAAGCAGGAAATCGGCGCCGCCAGTGCGCGGCGGCGCCGATTTCCGGTGGAGCGTGAATCTATCGCTTGCTGTGGTAGGCCTCGACGATCGAGCCCGGGATCCGGCCACGCTCGGAAACCTCGTAGCCGTTCTTGCTCGCCCACTCGCGAATGGCCTGATTCTGGTCGCGGCTGGCGCGACCGGTGCTCGCCGGCGCGGCGCCCCGCCGGGTGGCCCGGGCCTCGACGCCCGAGCGGCCGATGCGCGTGGCGACCGACAGGTACGGGTCGAGCGCCTTACGCAGCTTGCCTGCGTTCTTTTCCGACAGGTCAATCGTGTAGTTCACACCGTCGAGTCCGAACTCGACCGTACGGTCGGCCTCGCCACCGTCGAGGTCATCGGTCAGAAGGGTAATTACCTGCTTGGCCATGGTGTGGTTGCTCCCGTGACGGTGCCATTGTCTTAGAGAATTCCTGCGCATTCATTCTGTCCTCGAATGATGTCGAGTGCAAATTGTCCGGCCTGCATGTCGCGAATGTCATCCGCCGCATTCGGGTGCGCGGCCGGGGGTTGCGCGGGGGCAATCGGGCCGGCGGGCGGCCCGGCGCGGCCGTCACCTCGACAGACGTTCGAAACTTTCCCGCAACACTTCTCATGACTATCAATCTGTTGTAGGTTGCGTGGGAGCGCTCCCATAGCCCCTCCCCAGGGGTTCCCCCACCATCCAGGAGCAGTCATGAGACGCGCCATCCGCGCCATCACGGCGGCCGCTCTGCTCGCAGCGGCCTCGATCACGTCATTCGTGGTCGCCGGTCCTGCGCAGGCGGACACGCAAATCTGCGAGCAGTACGGATCCACCACGATCGGCGGTCGCTACGTGGTGATGAACAACCGATGGGGCACCTCCGCCGAACAGTGCATCAATGTCACCGGCAGCGGTTTCTCCATCACCCGCCAGCAGGGCACCGGCAGCACCAGTGGGGCGCCGGTGTCCTACCCGGCGGTCTTCCTTGGCTGCCATTACACGAACTGTTCTCCCGGCTCCAACCTGCCGATGCAGGTCAGCGCGATCGGCAGCGCAAACAGCAGCATCAGCTACAACTACGTCTCCGGCGCCACCTATGACGCCGCCTACGACATCTGGCTGGACCCGTCGGCAAGACGTGACGGCGTCAATGCCATGGAAATCATGATCTGGTTCAACCGGCAGGGTTCGATCCAGCCGATCGGTTCCGTCGTCGGCAACACCACGATCGGCGGCCGCAGCTGGCAGGTCTGGCAGGGCAGCAATGGCAGCAACAACGTCATCTCGTACGTGGCGCCCTCGGCGATCAGCAGCTGGAACTTCAGCGTCCTGGACTTCATCAACGACGTGAAGAACCGCGGCGCGATCACCAGCGCGTGGTATCTGACGAGCATCCAGGCCGGATTCGAGCCGTGGATCGGCGGCGCCGGCCTGGCGGTCACGAACTTCTCGGCGACGGTCAGCGGCGGCACCCCGCCGACGACGCCGACCACCCCGCCGCCCAACGGTGGCACCTCGGCGTGCCGGGTGACCTATGCGACGGACGCGTGGGGCAACGGCTACGTCGCCAACGTGACGGTCGCCAACACCGGCAGCGGCGCGATCGACGGCTGGACACTCGGCTTCACGCTCCCCTCCGGGCAGACGATCACCAACTCCTGGAACGCGACGCTCTCCGGCACCAGCGGTGCGGTGACCGCTCGCAACGTCGCCTTCAACGGCAGCATCCCGGCCGGCGGCAGCACCTCGTTCGGCTTCCAGGGCACCTACGGCGGCAGCTTCGCCACCCCGTCCACCTTCACCCTCAACGGCGCGACCTGCACCCGCGCCTAGGGTCTGTCCGGCCGGTCCGGGGGTCGCCCTCGGACCGGCGGGACTGACCCGCTATCCCCGAACGGCCCCGCCTCGTCATCGATCAACCCGATGGCGGGGCGGCTGGCATTTCGGCCGACGTGCTTCACCGGTACTGCCAGGCGAGGCTGACGTGCTTCACCGGTACTGCCAGGCGAGGCCGACGTGCCTCACCGGTACTGCCAGGCGAGGCGCGGTCGGGCGAGGCCGGGCGGCGTCGCGGGTCCGGGCGGCGTCGCGGGTCCGGGCAGTGGCGCGGGTCCGGGCAGGGCTGGGGGGTTCGGAGCAGCGCGGATGGGGCGCGCACGGGTGGTCGGGGCGCAGCAGGCTCAGCCGCCGGCTCATCGGCGCCGGTCGATCACCGGGTCGATGTGGAAGTCGGCAGGCTGGTTCGGGTCGTGGTCTGTCAGGGTGGGGGCGGGGCGGTCGGCAGGATGCGCAGCGCCGCCGGCGCGTGCGGCGGGACCGCGGGGGAGCGCGGCGCGATCGGATCCAGCCGCAGGTAGTCCGCGTCCGGCGCCGGGCGGGCGTCGGCCTCGCCGGCGTTGGGCCACAACGACATCGCCCGTTCCGCCAGCGCCGTGATGGTCAGCGACGGGTTGACGCCGAGGTTCGCCGGAATCACCGAGCCGTCCACGACGTGCAGCCCCTCGTATCCGTACACCCGCTGGTAGGGGTCGACGACGCCGGTCTCGGGCGAGTCGCCGATGGTGACGCCGCCGAGGATGTGCGCGGTCATCGGGATGTCGAAGACGTCGCCGATCGCGCCGCCCGGGTGCCCGCCGATCTTCGTGGCCATTCGGCGCACCGCGTCGTGGCCGACCGGGATCCAGGTCGGGTTGGCCGGCCCGTGGCCCGGTCCGGTGGTGAGGCGTCCGGCGCGGGTCCGGCTTACGGTCAGGGAGTTGTCCAGGGTCTGCATGACCAGCGCGATGATCGTCTTGTCGGACCACCGCCGGTTGGAGAGCGAGCGAAGCAGCAGGCCCGGGTGGCGCAGCGCCTGGCCGAGGAAGCGGATCGGCCGCGGCACCCGGCCGCCGCCGTCGACCAGCAGGGTCGTGAGCAGGCCCATCGAGTTGCTGCCCGGCCCGTAGCGGACCGGCTCGATGTGGGTGTCGGCGTCCGGGTGGAAGCTCGACGTGATGGCGACCCCGGCCGAGAACGGCTTCTCCGGCACCTTCAGCGCCTGGGCGCCGAGCAGCGCCTCCGAGTTGGTCCGGGTCAGCGCGCCGAGGCGGGCGGACAGTTTCGGCAGCACGCCGGTGTCCCGCATGGCGTGCAGCAGCCGCTGGGTGCCGAGCGCCCCGGCGGAGAGCACGACCTGGCGGGCGGTGAAGGTGCCCTTGGACGTGGTCAGCAGCCAGCCGTCGTCGACGGGTCGCAGCGACTTGACCTTCGTCTCCGGGTGTATCGCCGCGCCGGCGCGCTCGGCCAGGTAGAGGTAGTTGAGATCCAGGCGGTTCTTCGCGCCGGTGCGGCAGCCGATCATGCAGTCGCCGCACTCGGTGCACCCGGTCCGCTCGGGCCCGGCCCCGCCGAAGTACGGGTCCGGCACGGTCTTGCCGGGCTCACCGAAGAAGACTCCCACCGGGGTGCGACGGAAGGTCGCGCCGACGCCCATGTCCTCGGCGACCGACTTGACCACCTCGTCGGACGGCGTCATCGACGGCTGCACGGTGACGCCGAGCATCCTCGTCGCCTGCGCGTAGTGCGGCTCCAGCTCGGCGGCCCAGTCGGTGATGCCGGCCCAGCGCGGGTCGGCGAAGAACGCGCCCGGCGGCTGGTAGAGCGTGTTCGCGTAGACCAGCGAGCCGCCGCCGACCCCCGCCGCGGAGAGCACGACGATGTCCTTGAGCAGGGTGATCCGCTGGATGCCGCGCAGGCCGAGCGCGGGCGCCCAGAGGAACGCCCGCAGGTCCCACGACGTCTTCGGCAGCGTCTGCGGCGTGTAGCGTCGGCCGGCCTCGAGCACGCCGACCCGGTAGCCCTTCTCCGTCAGCCGCAGCGCCGTGACGCTGCCGCCGAAGCCGCTGCCCACGACGACGATGTCGTAGTTCGTCATGCCGCCTACCTCACCACGTCGAGGGACTTCCGGCCAGAGGGCCCGCGGGTCGGGCGGGTACTACGGTGGGGCCGTGCGTGCAGCGACGATGGCCGACATCGCCCGGCGTGCGGGCGTTTCCCGCATCGCGGTGTCGTATGCGCTCAACGGCCGCCCGGGCGTCTCCGCCGAGCTGCGCCGGCGCATCCTCGGCATCGCCCGCGAGGTGGGCTACCGCGCGAACGGCCCCGCCCTGGCCATGCACGGCGCCTCGGCCAGCGCGGTCGGGCTGGTGCTGCTGCGCTCGTCGGCGGCGCTGACCGTCGAGGTGTTCCGGCGGCAGCTGATCGCGGGCATCCAGGCCGAGCTGTCGGCGCGCGGCTTCGCGCTGGCGCTGCAGCTCGTCGCCGATCTGGGCGAGGAGGCGAAGGTCCACCGGCGGTGGAGCGCCGAGCGCCGGGTGGACGGCGTGCTGATCTGCGATCCGCGCCTCGACGACCCGCGGATCCCGGTCGTGCTGGGGCTCGGCCTGCCGGCCGCGCTCGTCGGGGGTACGCCCGATGACGTGCTGCCCGGTGCCTGGTGCGACGACACCGGCTGGACCCGGGACCTGGTCGACCATCTGGCCGGGCTGGGGCATGTCCGGATCGCCCGGGTCGCCGGGCCGGCCGGGATGGTCCACACCGCGATCCGCGACGCGGCGATGCGGGAGGCGTGCGCCCGGCGCGGCGTCGAGCTCACCGTCGTGCGGGGCGACTACACCGGCGCGGACGGTGCCGCGCGCACCCGGGAGCTGCTGGGGCCGGGGCGGCGGCCGACGGCGATCGTCTACGACAACGACGTCATGGCGGTCGCGGGGCTGGGCGTCGCGGGTGAGCTCGGCCTGGCCGTACCGGGGGAGTTGTCGGTGGTGGCCTGCGAGGACTCGCCGCTGTGCCAGGTGGTCGGGCCGCCGCTGACGGCGATCCGGCGGGACATCGCGGCCTACGGGAGCCTCGCGACCGCGCAGCTCTTCGCCGCGCTCGACGGCGAGCCGAGGCCGCCGGTCCAGGCGCAGAGCGGCCGGCTCGAGGTCCGCCGCAGCACGGGCCGGCCCGACCCGGTCATTTAGCGAATTCGCAGGCTCAACTGACCGGCGGCGCGGTGCTGCCGCGCGCGACCAGGCGGGCGGGCTCGTCCAGCCGGCTGCCGACCTGCTCGCCGCCGATGACGGCCAGCAGCAGCCGGGCCGCGTGCGCGCCGTACGCCGCGATGTCGCGGGTCAGCGCGGTCAGCGGCGGATGCACCAGCCCGCACACGGGCGAGTCGTCCCAGGCCACGATGGACAGTTCCGCGGGTACCCGCAGGCCCAGCTCCCGCGCCGTCGCCAGCCCCGCGATCGCCATGATGTCGTTGTCGTAGACGATCGCCGTCGGCCGGGGGTGGCCGCCGAGCAGGTCCCGGGTCGCCCGGGCGCCGGCCTCCCCGGTGTAGTCGGTCCAGATGGTGTTCGCCGAGGTGACCGGCAGCCGCGGGCACGCCTCGGCGAACGCCCGGGTGCGCGCGGCGGTGTGTGCCAGGCCGGCGATGCCGGCGACCCGGGCGACCCGCCGGTGTCCCAGGCCCGCCAGGTGCTCGAGGGCCTCCGCCACCGACACGGCGTCGTCGGACCACACGCTCGCGGACCCGCCGCCGGCCGGCGGGCCGACGATCACCGTGGGCAGGCCGATCTCCTCGACGGCCGGCACCCGCGGGTCGTCGGCGCGCACGTCGCAGAGCAGCACCCCGTCGACCCGGCCCTCGACCCACCACTGCCGGTAGACGTCGATCTCCGCGGCCGCGTCGCCGTCCGGAACCATCCGCAGCAGCAACGCGTAGGAGCGGGTGGACAGCTCGGCCTCGACCCCGCTGATCAGTTCCATGAAGAACGGCTCGACGCCCAGGGTGCTGGGCGGGCGCTGAAGCGCCAGCCCGACGACCTTCGCCGGCGCGCCCGCGAGCGCGCGGGCCGCGGCGCTGGCCCGGAAACCCCGCCGGTCGGCGATGGCCAGGATCCGCTCCCGGGTCGCCTCGGAGACCCCGGGCCGGCCGTTGAGCGCGTAGGACACCGCGCCCTTGGAGACGCCGGCCTCGCGGGCGATGTCGGCGATCGTCGGCCTCTTCACCCTCGTCAGCATGTCACGGGTCACGGGGGTGGCGCCCCGGGGCCGCCCGGCCCATGATGCAGAAATGCTCTCCTACGCCTGCGGGATCTCCGATGTGCCGCTGCTCGGCGAGACGATCGGCGCCAATCTCGAACGCACGGTCGCGGCCTTCGGCGACCGCGAGGCGCTTGTCGACGTGCCGTCCGGGCGCAGGTTCACCTACTCCGAGTTCGACGGCGCGGTGAACGAGATCGCCCGCGGCCTGCTGGCCCGCGGCATCCGCAAGGGCGACCGGGTCGGCATCTGGGCGCCGAACTGCCCGGAGTGGGTCATCACCCAGTACGCGACGGCCAAGATCGGCGCGATCCTGGTCAACATCAACCCGGCGTACCGGACGCACGAGCTCGCCTACGTGGTCGAGCAGGCGGGCCTGAGCCTGCTGGTCAGCGCGGTCGCGTTCAAGACCAGCGACTACCGCGGCATGATCGCCGAGATCGGCTTCACCGCCACGATCTTCATCGGTACGCCGGACTGGGACGCCCTGATCGCCGCGGGCGAAGCTCGCTCGCTCGCCGAGCGGGCCGCGACGCTGGCGTTCGACGACCCGATCAACATCCAGTACACGTCGGGCACCACCGGCTTCCCGAAGGGCGCCACGCTCTCGCACCACAACATCCTGAACAACGGCTTCTTCGTCGGCGAGCTGGTCGGCTACGGCGAGGACGACCGGATCTGCATCCCGGTCCCGCTCTACCACTGCTTCGGCATGGTGCTGGGCAACCTGGCCGCCACCTCGCACGGCGCGTGCATGGTGCTGCCGGCGCAGGGCTTCGACCCCGCGGCCACCCTGCGGGCCGTCGCGAGCGAGCGCTGCACCTCCCTGTACGGCGTGCCGACCATGTTCATCGCCGAGCTCGGCCTGCCGGACTTCGCGGGCTACGACCTGTCCTCGCTGCGTACCGGGATCATGGCGGGCTCGCCGTGCCCGGTCGAGGTGATGAAGCGCGTGGTCGCCGAGATGAACATGCGCGAGGTCGCCATCTGCTACGGCATGACGGAGACGTCGCCGGTGTCCACGATGACCCGCCGCGACGACGGCCTGGACCGGCGCACCGAGACGGTCGGCCGGGTGCTGCCGCACCTGGAGTCGAAGGTGGTCGCGCCGGAGACCGGCCTACCGGTGCCGCGCGGCGAGGCGGGCGAGCTCTGCACCCGCGGCTACTCGGTCATGCTCGGCTACTGGGAGCAGCCCGAGGCGACCGCGGAGGCGATCGACGCGTCCCGCTGGATGCACACGGGCGACCTGGCGACGATGGACGCGGACGGCTACGTCAACATCGTCGGCCGGATCAAGGACCTGGTCATCCGCGGCGGCGAGAACGTCTACCCCCGCGAGGTGGAGGAGTTCCTCTACTCGCACCCGGACGTCTCGGACGTCCAGGTGATCGGGGTGCCGGACCTGAAGTACGGCGAGGAGCTGATGGCCTGGGTGGTGCTGCGCCCGGGCGCGGCGCCGCTGACGGCGCAGGCGGTGCGGGAGTTCTGCGCGGGCCGGCTCGCGCACTACAAGATCCCCCGCTACGTGCACGTGGTCGACGGCTTCCCGATGACGGTGACCGGCAAGGTCCGCAAGGTGGAGATGCGCGAGCGGGCGGTCGAGATCCTCGGCCTCGGGGACGCCGCGGAGGTCCGCAACGCCTAGATCATCCGGGCGTGCAGGCGGGCCGCGCGCTCCGGGTCGGTGATCGTCCGCAGCGCCAGCCAGGCGGCTCCCGCGGCCGGGTCCCGGGAGGTCGTGACCGGGGCCGGCACGGCCGCGAGCACCGCGGCGCGCACGGGGGTGTCCCTGGTCAGGAGGCTGCCGGCGAGCACGACCGGTCCGGACGGCGGGCCGAGTTCGGCGAGGGTGGCGGCGAGCCGGGCGCCGGCCTCGGCGGTCAGCCGCTCGGCGAGGGGATCGCCCGCCGCCGCCGCCGCGCAGACCAGCGGGGCCAGCGCGGCGAACGCGGCCGGCTCTCGGCTCCCGGCCCAGTGCACCAGGGCGTCGCGGGAGTCCACTCCGGCGTGCGCGGCGATCCCGGCGGCGAGGCCGGCCGGCGCGGCGGGCGCCGACCAGGCGCGGGCCGCCGAGCGCACCGCCCGCAGGCCCAGCCACAGGCCGGAGCCCTCGTCGCCGAGGAGCCAGCCGAGGCCGTCGGCGGTGCGGCCGATCCGCCAGTCGCCGATGTGGGCCGCGACCGCGCCGGTCCCGGCGATGAGCACCGCGCCGGAGGGTGCCGCGGTGCCCGCGGCGAACGCCGTCACCGCGTCCCCGATCACCGTGATCGGGCAGGTCAGGCCCGCCGCCGCCCACTCGTGGGCGAACGCCGCGGCGATCCGTGGATCCGCCGTGATCCCCGCGCCGGCCACGCCGACGACGCCGGCCGCCACCGCCGCCGGCTCGTGGTCACCGAGCGCCTCGCGCACCGCCGTACCGATGGCGCGTGCGGCCGCCGGGCCGGCGGTGGTGGGGTTGCCCGGGCCCGCGTGGCCGCGGCCGACGACGGTGCCGTCCGCGGCGGCCACCACCGCCCGGGACGCCGTGCCGCCGGCGTCCACACCCAGTACGAGCATCATGCAGCAGATCGAAACATAGAAACTTCTTATTGACCAGACGGCGAAGTGGTCGTAATTTTCATCGTCATAACCAATCGATGAAAAGGACGACCACTGGTGACGGGTGAGAGCGGCGGGCTGCTGGTGCGGCTGCGCATCGAGGGACCGACCATGCCGGAGGCGCTGGCGAAGATCGCCGAGACCATTCTCGGCGACCCGGAGACGGCCGCGCACGCGAGCATCGTCGATCTGGCCGAGCGATCGGGGACGTCCACCGCGACGGTCACCCGGTTCAGCCGGGCGCTCGGCTTCAAGGGGTACGCGAACCTCCGCGTCGCCGTCGCGACCGAGACCGGCCGGGCCGAGCAGGCGCGCTGGGAGACCGACATCTCCGGCGACATCTCGCCCGGTGATCCGCTCGACAACGTGCTCGACGTGATCACCGCGGCCGACACCCGGGCCATCCAGGCGACCGCCGCCGGCCTCGACACGACAGCGGTCGAGCGGGTCGCGGCCGCGATCGCCACCGCCGGCCGGGTGGAGATCTTCGGGCTGGGCAGCAGCGGCACCGCGGGCAGCGAGATGGCGTTCCGCCTCGAACGGATCCGGATCCCGGTGCGCTACCGCGCCGACACGCACACCGCGCTGACCAACGCCGCGCTGCTCGGGCCGGGCGACGTGGCGATCGGCCTGTCGCACTCCGGCCGGACCCGCGAGGCGATCGAGATGCTCGCCGAGGCGGCCGACCACGGCGCGCTGACCGTGGCCGTCACCTCCTTCGCGCGCTCACCGCTCGCCGAGGTGGCCGACGTCGTCTTCACCACCTCGGTGCACGAGACCACCTTCCGGCTCGCGGCCCTCTCGGCGCTGCACTCGCAGCTGCTGATCCTCGACCTCATCTACGTCGCCGTCGCCCAGCGCACCTACGAGCGCACCACCGAGGCGCTCGAACTCACCGTGCGGGCCGTCGACGCGCACCGCGTACCCGAGAACGGCACCGGCAACCGCAAGCGAGCACGGAGGGAGAAGCCGCTGTGACCATCTCAAGCGCCGACTACGTCGAGGTCATCGAGAGGGCCATCGCGCGGGTCGGCACCACCCAGGCCGACCCGGTGGCGCGCGCCGCCGACCTGCTCACCGCGACGCTGCAGGCCGGCGGGGTGATCCAGGCGTTCGGCTGCGGGCACTCCGAGGCGCTCGCCATGGAGATCGCCGGCCGGGCCGGCGGGCTGGTGCCCACCAACAAGATCGCGCTGCGCGACCTCGTCCTGTATGGCGGCGAGCCGGCGAGCGTGCTCGGCGATCCCGAACTCGAGCGCACGCCCAGCGTCGCGCAGCGGCTCTACGACCTCGCGCCGATCAAGCCCGACGACGCCTTCGTCATCGCCTCCAACTCCGGCGTCAACGGCGCGGTGGTGGAGATGGCGCGGCTGGTCAAGCGGCGCGGGCACCCCCTGATCGCGATCACCTCGATCGCGCACTCGGCCCGGGCCGGCTCGCGGCACGACAGCGGGCTCAAGCTCGCCGACCTCGCCGACGTCGTCCTCGACAACGGCGCGCCGTACGGCGACGCGTCACTCGCCTACGGCTCGGACGCCGGCGTCGGCGCCGTCGGCGCCGTCTCCTCCATCACCGCGGCGCTGCTGGCACAGCAGATCGTCGTCGAGGTGGTGGCGCGGCTGCTGGCGCTCGGCGTCACCCCGCCGGTCTACCTGTCCGACAACGTGCCGGGCGGGCGGGAGCACAACCAGTTGATCGAAGCGCGGTACGCCGGGCGCATCCGGCGTACCGCTTAGGGAAAAGGCCCAGCTTATGAACCGTTCGCCCCTTTCAGGACCGTACCCCACGAGACGAACCGTGCTGCGCACGGCGGTGACCGCCGGTGTGGCGCTGCCACTGCTGAGCGCCTGCGTCACCGGCGGTGACGACGACGATGACCCGGCCGCCGGCAACGCCGGCGTCAAGAGCGCCGACAACCCCCTGGGGGTCAAGCCGGACGCGCCGCTCGAGGTCGTGATCTTCAAGGGCGGCTACGGCGACGAGTACGCGAAGAAGGCCGAGGCGGTGTACAGCCGCAAGTACCCCGACGCGAAGATCGACCACCAGGGCATCCAGAAGATCGGGGAGGCGCTGCAGCCCCGGTTCGTCGCGAACACGCCGCCCGACGTCGTGGACAACACCGGCGCGAGCCGCCTCGACATCGCCACCCTGGTCTCGGCCAAGCAGGTCAGCGACCTGAGCCGGCTGCTGGACGCCCCCGCGTTCGACGTGCCGGGCAAGACCGTGCGCGAGACGCTGCTGCCCGGCGTGGTCGACGACGGCACGTTCGACAAGGTGCCGCTGACGCTCAACTTCACATACACGGTCTGGGGTCTCTGGTATTCGAAGCGGCTCTTCGCGGCGAAGGGCTGGACCTTCCCGAAGACCTGGGACGAGATGCTCGCGCTCTGCGCCACCATCAAGGCCGCCGGCATCGCGCCCTGGACCTACCAGGGCAAGTACCCGGAGTACATCAACGACCCGCTGCTCGGCATGGCCGCCAAGACCGGCGGGCTTCCGCTGCTGCAGGCCGTCGACAACCTCGAGCCCAACGCGTGGAAGGCGCCCGGCCTGCTCGGCGCGGCCGAGGCGTTCGCGGAACTGGCCGGCAAGGGCTACCTGATGCCCGGCTCCGAGGCGCTGTCGCACACCGAGGCGCAGGCGGCCTGGTCGCAGGGGAAGGCGGCGATCATCCCGTGCGGCTCGTGGCTGGAGAGCGAGCAGCAGGGCGTCACGCCGCCGAACTTCGACATGGTGCTGGCGCCGGTGCCGTCGCGTACGGCGGCGGACGCGCTGAAGCAGACCGCCGTGCAGGCGGCGAGCAGCGAGTCGTTCCTGGTGCCGGCCAAGGCGAAGAACCCCGCCGGCGGCATGGAGTACCTGCGGATCCTGTTCTCGAAGGAGTCGGCGAAGGGTTTCGCCGAGTCCGCCGGGACGCTGCCCGCCGTGATCGGGGCGACCGAGGGGCTGACGCTGAGCAGCGGCCTCGGTTCGGTCCGCGACGCGGTGGCGGCGGCCGGCCGGGAGACCTTCACCTTCCGGTTCCGCACCTGGTACGCGCCGCTGGCCAAGGCCGTCGACGACGCCACCGGGGAACTGGTCAACCGGCGCAGCACCCCGGCGCAGTGGTCGGACCGGATCCAGAAGGCGGCCGACGCGCTGGCCAAGGACTCCTCGGTGAAGAAGTACACCCGCTGATGAGACACGGCCGGTGGCGGTTCCTGGCCGGCGCGTTGATCCCCGCGCTGGTGCTGCACGTCGTCTTCGTGCTGTCGCCGTACGCGCAGGCCTTCTACCTGTCGCTGACCGACTGGACCGGCGTGGCCGGCGAGGCGCACTTCGTCGGGGCGGGCAACTATGCCCGCCTCGGCGGCGACTCGCTGTTCCTCGACGCGGTTCGCAACAACGCCGTGATGCTGATCGTGGTCCCGCTGGTGACGATCGGGATCGGGCTGTTCCTGGCCAGCGTGATGCAGCTCGGCGGGCGCGGCGGGAGGCGGGGGATCGCGGGCTCGGGCGCGTACCAGATCGTCTACTTCTTTCCGCAGTTGTTGTCGCTGGTCGTCATCGCGGTGCTGTGGGGCTTCGTCTACAACCCGAACAACGGCCTGCTGAACGGCGCCCTGCGCGCGGCCGGGCTGGACGGGCTGACGCGAAGCTGGCTGGCCTCGCCGTCGCTGGCGCTGCCCGCGGTGATGGCGGTGCTGGTCTGGTCCTCGGTCGGCTTCTACGTGGTGCTGTTCAGCGCGGCGATCGACGGCATTCCGCGGGAGTTGTTCGAGGCGGCGCTGCTCGACGGCGCCGGCGGCTGGGCGACGTTCCGCAGGGTGACGCTGCCGCTGGTGCGCGAGAGCGTGCAGGTCGCGTTCGTCTATCTCGGCATCGCGGCGCTGGACGCCTTCGCGGTCGTGCAGGTGATGACGGTCGGTCCCGGCGGACCGGACGGCGCGACCGAGGTCATCGGGCTCTCGCTGTACCGCAACGCCTTCCAGTACGGGAAGTTCGGCTACGCCTCGGCCATGGGCGTCGCGCTGTTCTTCGCCACCCTGACCCTGGCCGTGCTCGCGCTGCGGTCCGGCCGCAAGGAGAGGCTGGAGCCGGCATGACCCTCGTACGCGAACGGCCCGCCGTCTCCTCGCCGCCCGCCGAGTTCCGCGGCTCGCGGCGGTCCTATGCGGTGTTCCCGGTGCACCTGGCGATGCTGGCCTGGGCCGTGGTCACCGCGCTGCCGCTGCTCTGGGCGGTGGTCAGTTCCTTCAAGACCGACGACGAGATCCTCAACCACCCCTGGTCGCTGCCCGCGTCACCGCAGTACGGGAACTGGGCGCGGGCCTGGACCGAGGCGAGCATCGGCCGCTATTTCCTCAACAGCGTGCTGGTGGTCGGCGGTGCTCTGCTGCTGACCATGCTGCTCGGCTCGCTTGTCGCCTATGCCCTGGCGCGCTACGAGTTCCGGGGCAATCGGCTCATCTACTACACGTTCGTCGCCGCGATGTTCTTCCCGGTGTTCCTCGCCCTGGTGCCGCTCTTCTTCGTCGTGCAGCAGCTCGGGCTGCTGGGCACGTACCAGGGTCTGATCCTGGTCTATGCGGCGTATGCCGTGCCCTTCACGGTCTTCTTCCTGCACGCGTTCTTCCGCACGCTGCCCGGTGAGGTGGCGGAGGCGGCGTTCATCGACGGCTGCTCGCACGGCGCGGTCTTCTTCCGCGTGATGCTGCCGATGGCCCGGCCGGGCCTGGTCGCCGTCGGCATCTTCAATTTCCTCGGGCTCTGGAACCAGTACCTGTTGCCGCTGGTTCTCAATCCCGACCCGGACCGGTACGTCCTGGCGCAGGGTCTGGCCGCC
Source organism: Actinoplanes sp. NPDC026623 (assembly GCF_040638275.1). Classification (NCBI taxonomy): domain Bacteria; kingdom Bacillati; phylum Actinomycetota; class Actinomycetes; order Micromonosporales; family Micromonosporaceae; genus Actinoplanes; species Actinoplanes sp. NPDC026623. The sequence goes on from NZ_JBEZXZ010000013.1 coordinate 43,013, forward strand.
CTGTCGGTCAGCCAGGGGTACCGCAGTGACTGGAGCGGTCTGTTCGCCGGCCTGACCATAGCCATGCTGCCGGTGCTCATCGCCTATGTCGCGTTCCAACGGCACATCCGCGCCGGTATGACCGCCGGCGCGGTCAAGTAGGTCCCTTCCATCCCCCTTCATCGGAGGACCCTGCTCATGTCAATCGATAAACGTAAATCCCTGAGCTATGCCGGGGCGGTCGCGTTACTCGGCTCGCTGGCCGTCTTCAGCGGCGCGCCGAGTGCCTCCGCCGCCGACTGCGGCTACCTGTTCGACGACTTCTCCTACACCTCGTCGAGCGACGGTTCGCTGAGCGCGCACGGCTGGACGGCGCGCAGCTACGCCGGCGGTCCCGGCGTACCCGGGGCGACCTGGTCGCCGAACAGCATCACCTTTCCCACCTCCGGCGGCCAGAAGGTCATGCAGCTGACCGCCTCCACCGACGGCACCGGCGCCGGCACCAACCAGGCCGAGCTGTACAGCACCCAGAAGCGCTACTTCGAGGGCACCTACGCCAGCCGGGTCCGCTTCACGGACACGCCCTCCGGCGGCAACGACGGCGACCACATCAACGAGACGTTCTTCACCATCAGCCCGCTCAACGGCGACCTCGACCCGACCTACAGCGAGCTGGACATCTCCGAGTACCTGCCCAACGGCGGCTGGGGCGAGACCGGCCCGATCAACTATCAGACCACCTGGTACACCTACCGCAACGAGCCCTGGTTCGCCGACAACGTGCACTCCGAGCAGCGCAGCAGCCTCGCCGGCTGGCACGACCTGGTGGCGACGGTCGTGAACGGCCACGTCATGTACTACATCGACGGCGTGCTGGTCGGCGACCACTCGGGGAAGTTCTATCCCCGGCAGACCATGACGATCAACTGGAACCTCTGGTTCATCGACACGGCGGCGCACACCGGCGGGCTGAGCACGTACGCCCAGCAGGTGGACTGGGTGATGTTCGCCAAGAACCAGGCGCTGACCCCGGCACAGGTGACGTCGAAGGCGGCGGCGTACCGCTCCGCGGGCAGCACGTTCGCGGACACTGTGGACTCGACGGGCGGCTGCACCACGCCGACCAACCCGCCGACCACCGCGCCCACGACGCCGCCCACGACCTCGCCGACCACCCCGCCGCCCGCCGGCAACTGCGCGACGGCGCCGGAGTGGGCGTTCAGCACGGTGTACCTGGGCGGGCAGACGGTGAAGCACGAACGGAGCCGCTACGGCGACCCGAACGGGCCGGCCTCGGGTGACGGCAAGCACCTGTGGCGGGCGCGGTACTGGACACAGGGCTCCGAGCCGGGCTGGACACAGCAGTGGGAGGACCTCGGCCGCTGCTGAGCTCGACGCCACCCCGCCCGGTCAGCCCCGGTCGTGGAACTCGCCGGGCGGGGTGGCATCCGGGGACGCGTGCTTGACGCGTTCCGCGTCGCGTAGCTGCACCCGGCGGATCTTTCCCGAGATGGTCTTCGGCAGGTCCGCGAACTCGAGGCGCCGCACCCGCTGGTGCGGCGACAGGTGGGCCCGGCAGTGCGCGAAGATCGACCGGGCGGTCTCGTCGTCGGCGGCCCAGCCGTCGGCGAGCACCACGTACGCCTTCGGCACGTACAGCCGCAGCGCGTCCGGCGAGGGCACCACCGCCGCCTCCACCACCGCCTCGTGCTCGATCAGCACGCTCTCCAGCTCGAACGGCGAGATCCGGTAGTCGGAGGCCTTGAACACGTCGTCGGTGCGCCCCACGTACGTGATGTAGCCGTCCGCGTCGCGCGAGCCGATGTCGCCCGTGTGGTAGAAACCGCCGGCCGTCGCCGCAGTCGTCAACGCGGCATCGCCGTGGTAGCCGACCATCAGGCCCAGCGGGCGGGGATCCAGCTCGAGGCAGATCTCACCCTCTTCGGCGTGCTCGCCGGACGCCGGGTCGACAAGCGCCACCCGGTAGCCGGGCACCGGCCGGCCCATCGAGCCCGGATGCACCGGCTGGCCCGGCGTGTTCGCGATCTGGACCGTGGTCTCCGTCTGGCCGAAGCCGTCGCGGATGGTGACGCCCCAGGCCTTGCGCACCTGCTCGATCACCTCCGGATTCAGCGGCTCGCCCGCGCCGACGACCAGCCGCGGCGGGCTGCTCAGCGCGGTCAGGTCGGACTGGATCAGCATGCGCCACACGGTCGGCGGCGCGCAGAAGCTCGTCACACCGCAGCGCTGCATCTCGCCGAGCAGCCGGGGACCGTCGAACCGCGAATAGTTGTGGATGAACACGCACGCCTGCGCGTTCCAGGGCGCGAACACGTTGCTCCACGCGTGTTTCGCCCAGCCCGGCGACGAGATGTTGAGGTGCACGTCGCCGGGGCGCAGGCCGATCCAGTACATCGTGGACAGATGGCCGGCCGGGTACGACGCGTGGGTGTGCTCCACCAGCTTCGGCCGCGCGGTGGTGCCGGAGGTGAAGTAGAGCAGCAGCGTGTCGCCCGCGTCGGTGACACCGTCCGGCGTGAAGTCCGCCGGTCCCGCGTACGCGTCGGAGAGGGCGAGCCAGCCGTCGGTAGCGGCACCGACCGCGATGCGGGTGACGTCGTCGCCGATGCCGGCGAACGCCGCCGTCGCTCCGGTGCTCGCGACGACGTGCCGGGCGCCGCCGCGCGCCACCCGGTCGCGGGCGTCCGCCGGGCCGAGCAGCGGGGTCGCCGGGATGATGATCGCGCCGAGCTTCATCACCGCGAGGATCGTGTCCCAGAGCTCGACCTGGTTGGCGAGCATCAGCACCACCCGGTCGCCGCGGCCGACGCCGCGCTCGCGCAGCCAGCCGGCGACCCGGTTGGACCGGTCGGCCATCTCGGAGAACGAGTAGCGCTGCTCCGAGCCGTCCTCCTCGACGATCCAGAGCGCCGGGTCGTCGTTGCCCTCGGCGATGACGTCGAACCAGTCGAGCGCCCAGTTGAAGGCGCCGAGCCGGGGCCATTCGAATCCCGCGTACGCCCCGGCGTAGTCCTCCCGGTGCTCCAGCAGGAAGTCCCGGGCCTCGCGGAACGCCGTCGTACCCGCACTCGCCGCCATGTCTGCCTCCTCGGACCGTCTGAGTCAGACTGCCCCGCCGCCCGGCCGTCCGCCACCCCCGGGGCGGGTGGCCGATCAGGCGTCGCGGCGGCGCAGGCGCCAGGCGCCGGCGCCCAGCACGATCGCGACGTAGAGCGAGAAGACGGCCGCGCCGGCCCACGGCGAGAGCAGCGCCGGGTCCGGGCCCAGGTTCGTGACGGCCAGTCCCGCGGGCGACGGCAGCCAGCCGTAGACGTCGTCGGCCAGGCTCGCGGGCAGGAAGCCGGCCAGCATCTGCGGCCCGAGCAGCACGCCGAACACCGCCGCCACGCCGCCGGCCGTGTGCCGCAGCAGGGTGCCCAGGCCGAGGCCGAGCAGCGCGACCAGGGCCAGGTAGCCGGCGCCGCCGACGAGCGCGCGGGCCACGCCGGGCTCGGCCAGGGAGGTGTCGAGGTGCTTGGCGGACAGCACGGACTGGCCGGCGAGGAAGGCCCCGACGACGGCGGGCAGGCTCAGCGCGAACGTCACGGCCGCGAGCACCACCGCCTTGCTCCTGAGCACCGGGGTGCGCCGGGGCACCGCCGCGAGGGTGGTGCGGATCAGGCCGTTCGCGTACTCGTTCGTGATGACCAGGACGCCGAGCACGCCCACCGCCAGCTGCGCCACCTGCACTCCGGCCAGGCTGACCGCGACGGCGTCGAAGCTGGAGCCCTCGGTCAGCGGGTGGCTCACCCGCACCATCGCGTAGAGGATGCCGAAGCCGACGATCAGGCCCGCGGCGCTGAGCAGCGACCAGGCGGTGGAGGCGACGGAGCGGAACTTGGTCAGCTCGGCCAGGACGACGTTCATCGGTTCTCTCCCTCTGCTGTGGACGTGCGGAATTCGGCCGCCCCGGCGGTGAGCGCGAGGAACGCCTCCTCGAGCGAGCCGTGGCCGGAGTCGGCGAGCAGCCGGTCGAGGCTCGTGTCGGCGATCAGCCGGCCCCTGCCGATGACGACGACGTGGTCGGCGGTCAGCGCCATCTCGGTCATCAGGTGTGACGAGACGAAGACCGTGCGGCCCTCGGCGGCGAGGTCGCGCAGCAGGCCCCGGACCCAGCGGATGCCCTCGGTGTCGAGGCCGTTGAGCGGCTCGTCGAGGATCAGCGTGTGCGGGTCGCCGAGCAGCGCGGTGGCGATGCCGAGCCGCTGCGTCATGCCGAGCGAGAACCGCCCGGCGCGGCGGTTCGCGACCCGGTCCAGGCCGACCGCGTCGATGACCTCGCGCACCCGGGAGCGGGGGATGCCGTTGGACTGCGCGAGTGCGAGCAGGTGGTGGTAGGCGCTGCGGCCCGGGTGCGCGGCCCGGGACTCCAGCAGCGCGCCGACCTCGCGCAGCGGCGTGCGGTGCGCGGCGTAGGGCCGGCCGTTGACGCTGACCGAACCGCGGGTCGGTGCGTCCAGGCCCAGGATCAGGCGCATAGTCGTGGACTTACCGGCGCCGTTCGGCCCCAGGAAGCCGGTGACGATCCCCGGCCGTACGGTGAATGTCAGGTCCTGTATCGCGTAGCTGTCGCCGTACCGCTTGGTCAGGCCCGTTGCCTCGATCATGGTGTCCTCCTTCGTGGTCGCCTCCAGGCTTCCGGCCGCCGCTCGTCCGGTCAGTGGGGTGTGCTCGCCGCCGGGGGTGGGGATCTCCACACCCCAGGCCGGGGGAATGCCGGATGGCTTTGCGGCGCCCGGCTGCCTACGGTCGACGACGTGGACCACCTGACCGACGCGAAGCCGATCCGGCACCTGCTGGCCGGAGCCGTGCTGTCGGCGCTGGGTGCCGCGCTGCTCGCCAGCCTGGTGATCCTCTGGGGAGCGGCGTTCATCAGCGTGCTCAACGGGCTCGCGGGCGGCTGGGACCTGCTCCTGCTCTACCTGGCCGCCGTGTCGGTGCTGCCGATCGTGCTGTCCTGGTTCGTCCACGAGATCGGCGTGCTGCAGCGGCTGCGCTTCCGGCGCCTGCTCGGCGTCGACATCCCGGAGCCGTCCTGGACGCTGCGCGGCACCGGCCGGCAGCTGGCCTATCACCTGTGGGCGCTGGCGGTGGCCGTGCCGGCGACGGCGCTGATCGTGGCGCCGCCGGTCGCCCGGCGGTTCGCCCTGCGTGACTCGCGGGTCGCCGAGGATCTGCTCGGCCCGGACGACGTCGAGTCGCTGCACGCGCGGGTGGAGTCGCTGCGGAGCAGCCGGCGGGACGTCCTGCTCGCCACCGATCAGGAGCGCCGCCGCATCGAGCGCGACCTGCACGACGGCGCGCAGCAGCGGCTGATGTCCCTGGCCCTCAACCTCGGGATGGCCCGGGAGGCGATCACCGAGCCGTCGCCGGCCCGGGAGGCGATCGTCGCGGCGCACGAGGAGGCGATGCTGGCGCTGACCGAGCTGCGGCAGTTCGTGCGCGGGCTGCATCCGGCGGTGCTCGACGACCGCGGGCTGGACGCCGCCATCTCGGGCATCGCCGCGCGCTCGCCGATCCCGGTCGAGGTGTCCGTCGACATCGGGCGCCGCTGCCCCGGCCCGATCGAGGCCGTCGCGTACTTCATCGTCGCCGAGGCGCTGACGAACGTGGCCCGGCACGCCTCGGCCACCCGGGCGTCGATCGACGTGCGGCGCCACGGCGGCCGGCTCGCCGTCACGGTGAGCGACGACGGCCGCGGGGGTGCGGCGACCCGGCCCGGCGGCGGCCTCGCCGGCCTCGCCCAGCGCGCCGCCGCGGTCGACGGCGAGCTGCGGCTGACCAGCCCGGCCGGCGGGCCGACGGTCCTGCGGGTGGTCCTGCCGTGCGGGTGATCCTGGCCGAGGATTCGGTGCTGCTGCGCGCGGGCCTGACGAGGCTGCTCACCGACGGCGGCTTCGACGTGGTCGACGCAGTCGGCGACGGCGAGGCGCTGCTGCGCTCGGTCGCCGAGCACGGGCCCGACCTGGTGGTCGTCGACGTGCGGATGCCGCCGACCCACACCGACGAGGGCATCCGCGCCGCGCTGGCGATCCGGCGGCTGTGGCCGGACGTCGCGATCCTGGTGCTGTCGCAGTACGTCGAGGAGCGGTACGCGACCGACCTGCTGTCGGCGGCGACCAGTTCGGTCGGCTACCTGCTCAAGGACCGGGTCGCCCGGGTCGGCGACTTCCTCGACGCGCTGCGCCGGGTCGCCGCCGGCGGCACCGCCCTGGACCCGGAGGTGGTCTCCCAGCTCATGGTGCGGCGCCGGCCGGACCCGCACGCCCGGCTCACGCCCCGCGAGCTCGAGGTGCTGCGGCTGATGGCCGAGGGGCGCTCCAACAACGGCATCGTCGACGCGCTCGGCGTCAGCCACAGCGCGGTCGAGAAGTACGTGGGCAACATCCTCGCCAAGCTCGACCTGCCGCCGGCCGACAGCGACCACCGCCGCGTCCTGGCGGTCCTCAAGTACCTCAGACGTTGATCCGCAGCTGCGAATCCGAGTCCGATTCCAGGTGCTGTGCCGGGAGGGCCCGGCCCAGGGCGGCCGCCGCCCGCACCTTGGCCAGGGCGACCGGGAAGCCGCGCGTCGCCCGCCACAGCTTCACGATCAGGAGCAGCTCGAAGGCGACCAGCAGGGCGCCCGCGACCAGCGAGGTGGCGATGATCCAGCCGGTGAGCGGCCCGATGATGAGGACCGCCATCTCGAACTCGATGCCGCTGACCAGGTGGGTACGGATCCGGTGCCGCAGCAGGGCCGCGCGCAGCCGGGCCCGGGGTCCCTGCGGCGGAGCCAGCACGGCGTCCGGTGCCGTGGTGCGCGGCAGCGGGCCGGAGGCCTCCTCCAGGTCCGCGCGCATGCTTTCGCGGGCCTTGTTCATCTGCTGCGAGTTCAGGTAGCGGACCAGGTCGAGGAAGGTCACGACGGTCAGGGTCCAGAGGTACGCGACCTCGCCGGTCCGGGCGTACGCGCCGCCGAAGAGCGCGACCGCGCACAGGAAGACGCGGAGCCGGTCGAACATGAAGTCGAACCAGGCGCCGAAGAGCGACCCGGTCCCGTTCAGCCGGGCGACCTTGCCGTCCATGCAGTCGACGACGAAGCTCAGGTGGAACAGCGCCGCGCCGGCGGCGAGCCACCACCGCTGCTGCGGAAGGAGGCACGGCGCCAGGAAGCAGGCGGCCGAGGCCACGCCCAGCAGCGTGGCCAGGCCGGTCAGCAGGTTCGGGGTGATCCATCGGTAGGGCGCGACGAGGCGTACCAGCCTCGCCGCGAGCGGATCGACGAGCAGGACGGTCCACCACGCGTCGCGGACCTTGTAGGTCTGCTCGCGGATTTCCTGCAGTGAAGAACGACGCACCATAACCCGTGTCAACGGCGCGATCCGGGGGCAGACACTACCTATGCCCCATTTGTGACGAATTGGCCGCATCGTTATCTGCGTTTGCGTGTTTGAGAGGTTACAAGCCGCAGTCGGCATAGTAACGTCCGTTCATGGTCAACCGTCGATCTCCGGTCGGCCCGGCGGGGGCCGACGGCGACGCGCCCGGCCCGGTGTCCACTGTGGAATCCGAGCGGTCCGCGCGGGAGGCGCTCGCGGACCCGGCGGCCGTGCACATCGACGACGAGGAACGCCCGGCCCGCGTGCTGACCGGCCCGATCGCGACGGGCGTGGCCGTGGTCGCCTTCGCCGCGGCGGTGCTCGCGCTCTGGCAGGTGTTCCGGCCGCTCGCGCAGGGCAGCCAGTTCTACCTGATCATCTTCCTGGCCCTGACGCTGCCGCTCGTCTTCCTCGTCTACCGCTCGGGCTTCCCCTCGCGCGGCGCGGCGCGAACCGGCCCGGACCGGCCGACCGTGCCCGACTGGGCGCTGGCCGCGGCGACCCTGCTGGTCTGCCTCTACCCGGTGAACCCGTTCAACGGCGGCTACGACGGCTTCCTCGACCGGCAGGGGCTGCTCGAGACCGCCGACGTCATCGCCGGGGCGATCATGCTGGCGCTCGTCGTCGAGGCCTGCCGGCGCACCACGGGGCTCGCGCTGCCGGTGGTCTGCCTGGCCTTCCTCGCCTACGGCTACTACGGCGGCCTGCTGCCGCAGGACTGGGCCATCGCCCACTCCGGCCTGGACTTCGACCAGATCGTCGACGCGCTCTACAACTCCGGCAGCGGCTTCTACGGCACGCCGCTCGACGTCGCCGCCACCTACATCGTGCTGTTCACCATCTACGGTGCCGTCCTCGATCTCTCCGGCGCCAGCAGGTTCTTCGTCGACCTCTCCGTCGCCGCCTTCCGCAGGTCGCGGGGGGCCGCCGGGCGTACGGCGGTGGCCGCGGGCTTCCTGCTCGGCACCGTCTCCGGATCGGGCACCGCGACCGCGGTCAGCGTCGGCGCCGTCACCTGGCCGATGCTGCGGCGCGCCGGCTACCCGGCCGAGCAGGCCGGCGGCATGCTCGCCGCCGCCGGCGTCGGCGCGATCCTCTCCCCGCCGACCCTGGGCGCGGCCGCGTTCATCGTGGCCGAATACCTCGATGTCTCCTACCTGACCGTGCTCGGCTGGGCGATGATCCCGACCGTCCTCTACTACCTGGGCATCCTGCTCGCGGTCGAGATCGACGTGCGGCGGTTCGGGGTGCGCGCCGTCGACCTGCCGCAGACCAGCGCCGGGCGGCTGCTCCTGCGCTTCGGCTACCACTTCTCGTCGCTGGTGCTGATCGTCGTCCTGCTCGCCACCGGCCTGAGCGCGACCCGCGCGGTCGTCTACGCGACGCTGCTCGCCGCGGCGCTCTCCTTCCTGGACCGAAGCGCCTGGCTGACTCCGCGGCGGCTGTTCGCGGCCCTGTCGGCCGGCGTCCGGGGCGTCCTGCCGGTGGTCGCGGTCTGCACCGCGGCCGGCATCATCACCGCGACCACCACCAAGACCGGCCTCGGCGCCCAACTGGCGTCGCTGCTGGTCAGCGGCGCCCAGGCGGTCACCGACAACCCGACAGCGGTGCTCGCGTTGACCGTCGTGCTGGCCGCGGTCGCGCTGGCGATCCTCGGCCTGGCGGTGCCGGTCACGGCAAGCTTCATCATCGGCTGGGTGATCATCGGCCCGGCGCTGCTCGCGCTCGGCGTCTCGCCGCCCGCGGCCGCCATGTTCGTCTTCTACTTCTCCGTGCTCTCCGAGGTGACCCCGCCGACCGCGCTCGCGGCGGTCGGCGCCAGCGCGATCACCGGCGGACGCCCGGTGCCCACCATGTGGCAGGCCCTCAAGTACGCGCTGCCGGCCTTCCTCGTCCCGATCGCCTTCGTGATCACCGACCCCGGCGAGTATCTGCTGGCACGCGGGCCCGCGCTCGGCATCGTCTGGGCCACCGTCGTCGCGCTCCTCGCGGTGCTCGGCCTGGCGATCGCGACCGGCGCCTGGGTGCCCGGCGTCGGGCCGGCCGGGCCGGCCAGCCGGATCCTGGCCGGCATCGCCGGGCTGCTGCTGCTCTGTCTCGCCCCGCTCACGATCGCGCTGGGCGCCGTCGCGCTCGCCCTCGCCGCGGGGATCGCATTCATCCGTCGAACCGGGAGGACCACGCCATGAAGGTAATCGCACTGGCCGCGGTCGCGGCGCTCACCGCGTCAGCGCTGGTGGGTTGCGGCGGCAAGCAGGACGCCGCGGCGCAGGACACGGGCGGCGAGGTGACCTGCCAGGTCGCCGCGGACACCCGGGTCGGCATCGCCACCGGCAACGCGACGGGCGTGTACTTCGCGCTGGGCAACGCCTACGCCGAACAGGTCAACACCGTGGGCGGCAAGCTCAAGGCCACCGCCTCCGAGACCGGCGCCTCGGTGCAGAACATCCAGCAACTCGTCGCGGGCGAGTTCGACGTCGCCTTCTCGCTGGCCGACAGCGCGGCGGACGCGGTCAACGGCACCAACAGCTTCACCGCCAAGCAGCCGGTGCAGGCGCTCGCCCGGATCCACACCAACTACACCCAGGTCATCGTGCGCAAGGCGGCCGGCATCACCGATGTGGCGGGCATGAAGGGCAAGCGGGTCTCGACCGGCTCGCCGAAGTCCGGCACCGAGGTCATCGCCAGGCGGATGCTGACCGCGGCGGGGCTGAACCCGGACTCCGACGTCCAGGCGCAGCGGCTCGACCTGGCCAAGACCGTCGACGGCATCAAGGACGGGTCGATCGACGCGCTGTTCTGGTCGGGCGGCCTGCCGACGCCGGGCATCACCGACCTGCTGACGACCTCGGCGGACCAGGTCCAGTTCCTCGACGTCACGCCGCTGCTGCCCGAGCTCAAGAAGATCAACCCGGTCTACGAGACGGGCACCATCCCGGCCGCCGCCTACCGGACGCCGGCGGACGTGCCGACGATCGTGGTGCCGAACCTGCTGCTGGTCCGCGAGAACCTGGACGCAAACGTGGCCTGCGTGCTGACCAGGACGCTCTTCGAGCGCCAGCCGCAACTGGTGCAGGCGAACGCGGCCGCCAAGGAGATCACCCTCGGCACGGCCCGCAGGACCGACCCGGTGGTCCTGCACCGCGGCGCGGTGGCGGCGCTGGACGCCCTGAACGCACCGAAGTGACGCGAATGCGGCCGAGCGCCCCCGGGCGCTCGGCCGCATTTAAATACGTTGAGCATTCCGGTGCCGATCTTTACCGTATGAATCACACCGCACGAAGTGACCGGCCGAAGGGGGCTCGAAATGTTCCGCACCATGAATGGTGACCGGATGAAGCGCCCCAAGATGGGCCGGCGACGCGGCTGAGACCGCGACGACAGACGCCGCCCATCCCGTACGGGAGGGCGGCTTTTTGCTGTACACACGAGTGCCGCTAGCTCAATTGGTCAGAGCATCCGTCTCTTAAACGGAGGGTTCGGGGTTCGATTCCCCGGCGGCGCACGCGCAGGGTGGAGCAGCTCGGAGTGCTCGCAGGTTTCATAGGCCTGAGGTCGCGGGTTCGAATCCCGCCCCTGCAACGAAAGGAACATCGCAGGCTGAGCGCCGGCTGCTCATCCGCCCCTCATAAGGGCGGCCCGCCCGGTTCGACACCGGGGCCTGCGACGCGCCGGCGGGCGGCGTCGGGGGTGATGCCCCCACGCCGCCCGCCGCGATCTGCGTTACGTCCCTACCTGGCCCGGGCCGCCTCGCGGAGCGGCGCGCCGACCTCGTGCAGGTGCCGCAGCGCCTGCCGGTACGACTCCAGCAGGCTCGTCGACTCGTACGCGACGCCGATCTCGGCGCAGTACGCCTCGACCATCGGCTGCACCTTGCGCAGGTTCGGCGTCGGCATGGCTGGGAACAGGTGGTGCTCGATCTGGTAGTTGAGGCCGCCGAGCGCCGCGTCCGTCAGCCAGCTGCCGTTCACGTTGCGGGAGGTCAGCACCTGCTTGCGCAGGAAGTCCTCGGTGCCGTCCGGGTGCGGCATGCCCTTGTGGTTCGGGGCGAACGTCATGCCCAGGTAGACGCCGAACAGCGCCTGGTGCACCACGAGGAACGCGATCGCCTGCAGCGGGGACAGGACCAGGAACAGCGCGGTCAGGTAGGCGACCGCGTGGGTGATCAGCAGCCCGGCCTCGAGGTTGCGGCGCTTCATGTCGCCGCGGATCAGCGCCTTGACGCTGGACACCTTCAGGTCGATGCCGAGCAGGGTGAGCAGCGGGAAGAACAACCCGGCCTGGTGGCGGGTGATGAAGCCCTTCAGCCCGCGACGGCCCCAGGCGGACTCGGTGGCCCAGATCAGCACCTCGGGCGCGACGTCCGGGTCGAGATCGTCGTGGTTGGGGTTGTTGTGGTGGCGGGTGTGCTTGTCCATCCACCAGCCGTAGCTCATGCCGACGGCCAGGTTGCCGGCGATCCGGCCGGCGATCTCGCCGGGCCGCTTCGTGCGGAAGACCTGCCTGTGTGCCAGGTCATGGGCCACGAGCGCCACCTGTGCGAAGGTCACGGAGAGGAACGCGGCGACCGCCAGCGTCCACCAGGACGAGCCGACCAGGAAGAACGCCGTCCAGCCACCCACGAGCGCCAGGGTCACGGCGGTGAGCCGCACGGCGTAGTAGGCCGGCTTGCGCTCCAGCAGTCCCGAACGGGTGACCCGCCGGTTCAGCTCGGCGAAGTCACTTCCGGCCGTCGACCGCGGTCGCTCAGTCGTTGTCGTCATACCTCCAGCCTGAAGGCCGATGGCCGAATGGTCAGGAGTGTCAGATCCCCGCGGATGGTGGTGCTAGCACCCCCGTCCGCCGGATCGAGATGTGCAGGTGGTGGTGCTGGTACCAGCGATTCCGGGCTGACCGGTGGGGAGAATAGAGCCATGGAGACGCGATCGTGGGTGCGCGACGGCCTGCGGGCCATCGCCGGTGGCGTCTACGCGGTGGGCCTCGCGATCACCAACCTGCCGCTGCTGGCGGTCTCGCTGGTGGCGCTGGCGCTCAGCCCCGTACCGTTTCTCGGCCTGGCCCTGCTGCCGTGGGTCACCGACCTCGTCCGGATGCGCGCCAACCTGGAACGACGGCTGGCCGGGCGGGCCGGGATCGCGATCGCCTGCCCCTACCACCCGCCGCCGGAGCGGGCGCTGCCCGGCGGCTGGAAGCGATTCCGCTGGATCGCCACCGACCCGGCCACCTGGCGCGACCTCGCGTGGCTGGTGCCCGGCGCCCTGGTCGGCTTCAGCCTCGGCCTGCTCGCCGTGGCCATCCCGCTCTACGGCATCGAGGGCATCTCGCTGCTGCCGCTCTGGCTCTACCTCAGCGTCGACTGGTACGGCTACGGCGTCTTCTGGCCCATCGCCAACTTCAGCGAGGCGATGCTCTCGATGCCGCAGGGCGTGCTGTTCCTGGCGCTCGGGCTCGGCGCCGCGCCCTGGCTGCTCGAGGTCAACGCGCAGTTCGCCAAGCTCTTCCTGGCCCCGACGAAGGCCGCCGAGCTGCGCCTGCGGGTGGCCCAGCTCACCGAGACCCGGGCCGACACCGTCGACGCGCAGGCCGCCGAGCTGCGCCGGATCGAGCGCGACCTGCACGACGGCGCGCAGGCCCGGCTGGTGTCGCTCGGCATGACCATCGGCCTGGCCGAGGAGATGATCGAGCGGAACCCGGCGGCCGCCCGCAAGCTGCTCGTCGAGGCCCGCGAGGCGAGCGGCACGGCCCTGCTCGAGCTGCGCAACCTGGTCCGCGGCATCCACCCGCCGGTGCTCGCCGAGCGCGGCCTCGACGGCGCCGTCCGCGCGCTGGCGCTGAGCCTGCCGATGCCGGTGACGGTGGAGGTGGACCTGCCGGCCCGGCCGCAGACCCCGGTCGAGTCCGCGGCCTACTTCGCCACCGCGGAGGCCCTCGCCAACGTGGTCCGGCACAGCGGCGCCCGGACGGTCGAGGTGTCGATCCGGTACGCGGACGACGTGCTCGCGATAACCGTCAGCGACGACGGGACGGGCGGGGCCGACCCGGCCCGGGGCACCGGCCTGCGGGGCATCGATCGCCGGCTGGCCGCCTTCGATGGCACGATGACGGTGTCCTCCCCGCCGGGTGGACCGACGGTCGTGACAATGGAGTTACCGTGCGTGTTGTCCTCGCCGAAGACCTCGCCCTCCTCCGGGACGGCCTGACCCGCCTGCTCGAGGCGTTCGAGTTCGAGGTCGTCGAGGCGGTGGACAACGGTCCGGCGCTGCTGCCGGCCCTGATCAAGCACCGTCCGGACGTCGCCGTCGTCGACGTGCGGCTGCCGCCGACCTTCACCGACGAGGGGCTGCAGGCGGCGATCGCGGCCCGCACCGAGGTGCCCGGCCTGCCGATCCTGGTGCTCTCCCAGCACGTCGAGCCGCTGTACGCCCGGGAGCTGCTGAGCGACCGCAACGGCGGCGTCGGCTACCTGCTCAAGGACCGGATCTCGAACGTGGCCCAGTTCGTCGACGCGGTCCGCCGGGTCGCGGACGGCGGCACGGCGATGGACCCGGAGGTGGTGTCGCAGCTGCTCGCCCGCCGGGAGCCGCTGGCGGTGCTGACCGCCCGCGAGCGCGAGGTGCTCGGCGAGATGGCCGAGGGCCGGTCGAACGCGGCGATCGCGGCGAAGCTCTTCGTCACGGAGAAGGCGGTCAGCAAGCACATCAACAACATCTTCACGAAGCTGGGCATGCCGCCGTCGGACGACGACAACCGGCGCGTGCTCGCCGTGCTCACCTATCTCAACGGCTGAGCGCGCTTCGTCACAGCCGGGAAGGCCGGTTTGCCGCTCAGCCGTGACGCTCGGGATGAAGTATCGGGGTATGGAGACCGCATCCCAGCCGATTGCCGTGACCGTCGCGATCACCCGCAGGGCCGACCCGTCGCGCAACGCGGAGATGCTCGCGTGGGTCCGCGCCGGCACGACCCTGGCCGAGGACTTCCCGGGCTTCCTCGGGGTGGGCTGGATGCGGCCCGTGCTGGGCTCGACCGATTGGCACATGCTGTACCGCTTCGCCGACGCCGAGGCGCTGCACCTCTGGGAGGAGTCGCCGCAGCGGCAGTGGTGGCTCTCCTCGGCGCAGGGCATGGTCGAGCACACCCGCGTCGAGCGGCGTACCGGCATCGAGGGCTGGTTCGACCCGCCCCGGGAGCACACGGTCTCCGACCTGACCATCGCGGTGGCGCCGCCGCGCTGGAAGCAGGCGGTGACGATCTGGCTCGGCTTCTTCCCGGTCAGCCTGGTGGCGACGGTGACGCTCGGGCACCTGATCGCGGGGCAGAACGCGGTGGTGCGCACGCTGGTGACCACGCTGTGTCTCACGCCACTGATGGCGTATCTGGTGTTGCCGCAGGTCACCAGGATGCTGCAGTGGTGGCTGCAGGGTCAGCCCCCGCCGTGGCGGCGCTGAGCGAGCACCGCAGCACCGGCCGGGCGTGACCGCCGGCGCAACTTCTCCGCCGATTTCTTCAGGTGGTCCTTCCCGCACCCGATGAAACCCGGCGAGGAGGCAATCAGATGCGGCTGCGCAACTGGATCGCTGTGGTCGCCAGCGTACTACTGCTGGTAACCGTCGGCATCGTCGGCGTTTTTGTGAACCGTTCGGCACTACGTGCCGCGGATACGGTTCACCGTGCCGACACGCATGCCCTCGCGAAGAACAACGCCACGCTGGCCGGGCGGATGCAGCTGCTGTCCGCCAAGGAACTGCTGACCCTCACCGAGGGCCGCGTCTTCGACCTCGGCGTCGGCAACTCGAAGGACCGCAAGGCCCTCGAGAAGCTGGCGAAGAACGGCGGCACCTTCAGCTACGGCTCCGCGATCGCCTCGCTCGACGGCACCGTCCTGAACGCCACCCGGACCCACGTGCTGCCCGCGTCCACGGACGCCGGCTACGCGCCGATGCTCCGGTCGCTGCGGGCCGGCCAGCCCGGCTTCTCCGCGGTGATGCTCGTCAAGGACTCCACCGACGCCGCCGCGCCCGTCGCGGTGCAGGCCTTCGCGGTGCCGATCAAGGTCGGCGGGACGCCGCGGGCGATCCTCATCGGCTACAACAAGATCGCCACCACGACGCTGCAGCAGTACACCTCGCAGCTGCGGTCCGAGGGCAGCCTCACCACCTTCGTCGACGGGGCCGGCCGCGTCGGTGCCACCAGCGATGGCGAGAAGATCGGCACGCTGGTCGCCCCCGCCGTCGTCACGGCGGTCCAGACGATCACCGCCGGATTCGAGTTCGTCGAGTACAAGAGCGGCAAGACCGACATGATCTCCATCGTCGAGAAGGACGAGGCGTCGCTGCCGGGCGGCTGGGCGTACGTGCGTACGCAGACCAAGGCGTCGTTCGACGGCCCGGTGCACAGCCGCAGCCAGAACATCAACGTGACGCTGCTGCTCATGCTCCTGATCGGCGCCGTCGGCATCTCGATCCTCGGTTACCGCACCCAGGTGCAGCGCCGCCGGGCGGACGAGCGGTTCCAGGCCCTGTTCCAGCACGCGCCCGACATGGTCGCCGTGCTCGACGCCGACGGCCGGGTCGCATACTCCAGCCCCAGCGCCGCGTCCCTGCTGCACTTCCCGGCCGGTTCGCTGCAGGGCTCGACCGTCTTCGCGCTCGTGCACGACGAGGACCGCCCGCGGATGGTCGAGGCCTTCGCCAAGCTGCTCACCGAGCGCGACGGGGTGCTGCGGTTGCAGACCCGGATCCTCAACGCGACGGGGCAGGCGACCTGGTTCGACTTCACCGCGTCCAACCAGATGCACAACCCCGCGCTGACGGGCATCGTCATCAACGCCCGCGACATCTCCGAGAACCGGGCGTTCCAGGAGCGGCTGCACCACGAGGCCACCCACGACGCGCTGACCGGGCTGCCGAACCGGCGCCGGATGCAGGACGCGCTGGGCTCCTCGCTGCAGGGCGACGCGGTGGCCGTGTTCTTCGTCGACCTCGACGGCTTCAAGCCGGTCAACGACGCGCACGGGCACGAGGCCGGCGACGAACTGCTGCGCCAGGTCGCGGACCGGCTCAGCGCCTGCGTCCGCGAGGGCGACGTGCTCGCCCGGGTCGGCGGCGACGAGTTCGTCGTGCTGATGCCCGGAATCACCATGCAGGGCGACGCCGACGCGATGAGCAACCGCGTCCGGGCCGCGATCGAGCGGCCGTTCCTGGTGTTCGGCAACGAGGTCACCATCGGCGCGAGCGTCGGCGTGCACCTGGCGACGCCGAGCGACGACCCGGACCAGGCCCTGCGCGCCGCCGACCACGCGATGTACGCCGTCAAGCACCTCGGCGGCGGCCGCCGCGCGGCCTCCGAACAGGTTGAGCCCGCGAGGGCGGGACGCCACCGCGCCGAGGTGTGAACCGTTAGGTTGACTCCATGGCCACCAAGCCGCCCGCGGTCGAGATCGAGGCGGGGCAGCACACCGTCCGGGTATCCAACCCGGATCGGGTGTATTTCCCCGAGCTCGGGCTGACCAAGCTCGACCTGGTCAACTACTACGTCAGCGTCGGCGACGGCATCGTCCGGGCGCTGCGCGAGCGGCCGTGCATGCTGCACCGCTTCCCCGACGGCCTGGCCGGCGACAAGGTGCACCAGAAGCGAGTGCCGCACGGCGCGCCGCCGTGGCTGCAGACGGTCCGGGTGGAGTTCCCCCGTTACGGCCGGCACGCCAACGAGCTGTGCGTGACCCAGCTGGGCGAGGTCGTCTGGGCGGTGCAGATGTCGACGGTCGAGTTCCACCCGTGGAACTCGCGCCGGGCCGACACGGAGAAGCCCGACGAGTGGCGCATCGACCTCGACCCGATGCCCGAGTGCGGATTCGACACCGTACGCCGGGTCGCGCACGTCGCCCACGAGGTCCTCGACGAGCTCGGCATCGCCGGCTATCCGAAGACCTCCGGCGGCCGTGGCCTGCACATCTACGTCCGCATCGCACCCGAGCACGGCTTCGGCGACGTACGCCGGGCGGCGCTGGCCTTCGCCCGCGAGGTCGAGCGGCGCGCGCCGCGGGACGTGACGACGACGTGGTGGCGCAAGGACCGGGACCCCGAGGCGCTGTTCGTCGACTACAACCAGAACGCCCGCGACCACACCATCGCGAGCGCGTACTCGGTGCGCGGCAACCAGCGCGGCACGGTCTCCACGCCGATCCGCTGGGACGAGATCGACGACGTGCGCCCCGACGACTTCACCCTGCTGACCGTCCCGGCCCGCTTCGCCGAGCTGGGCGACCTGCACGCGGACATCGACGACACCGCGCACGACATCGCACCGCTGCTGCAGTGGGCGGAACGCGACGAGCGGGCCGGACTTGCGGGCCCCGCCGACACGGAGTGACGTCTACCCGGGAGCCTGCAGTTCCCGGTCTCCGGTGGTCACCGTAGCCGCTCAGTGACAGCATGTGTCAATGCGCTTCGGCCCTCATGAAACCTCGAGCGATCCTCCGTCCTGGTTCGAGCCGGTTGACTTCCGGGCCCGACCGCGGCGCCCCGCCCTGACGGCCAGGGCCGAACCGAGCCGGATCGCCGAGTGGGCCGCGGCCCGCTGCGACGAGATCTTCGGCGACCTCCGAGGTGGACTCTGGCGGTTCACCGAGGGGATCGCCGATGTGCTCTTCCCCGGCATCGGTCCGGCGGTCGGCACGGCCCGGCGGGCCACCAAGTGGGGTCCGACGCTGCTCGGGCTCAACGACGGGCGCGGCGCCGACGTCAAGATCGGCCTGGTCGGCTCGGAGAACATCGGGCTCTGGGCGATCTTCCGGAGCCGGATCGGCCAGTCGGATCACGGTCCGCGCCCCGACTGGTGTGCCGACCTGCCGCTCGGCCCGCTCGGCACCGAGGGCATCCGCGCGGACGCCGCGGCGATCAGCGCGATCGAGGACGTCAAGCCCGCCGACGTCGCGCCCCTGCTGCTCGTCGAGCCGGCCGTCGGCGCCGAGACCCGGCTGCTGCTGCGCGTCGACGTGCGCAGCCACTCGGGCGTGGTCGCCGTCGACGCCGGCGACGGGGCCTGGCAGCGGCGGATGTTCTTCACCCTGGTGCATCCGGCCCGCCGCGGCGTCGGCCACCACGAGGCGTACCGGGTGGTCTGCCCGGTCTGCGGCCGCCGGCGGCTCGCACAGTTCCGCGGCTTCGACGTCTGCTCCGACTGTGGCTGGTTGCACACCCAGCCCTGATCGGCCTGACGGGGGGCGTCTACCTGGCCAAACGTCCGGTTACAACCCTGATATGCCCCTGAGATACCCCTGAGTAGTGGGAAACCCACTTCCGGTGTGCTAGCGAGCGGGCCTAGGCTCCCGAGGTCGGACGACTTGGGGGGCGCGAGATGGCTTGGCTGGTTTGTGGACGGTGGACGAAATGGATCGTGCTCGCCCTATGGGTGGTCGTGCTCGGCATAGCCGGTCCACTGGCCGGCAAGCTGACCGGCGTCGAGAAGAACGACAACTCCGCCTGGCTGCCCGGTAGCGCCGAGGCCACAAAGGTCTCCGACCTGCAGAAGCGGTTCCAGCCCGACGACATCGCCCCGGCCGTCATCGTCTACGAACGCGCCGGCGGCATCACGCCGGCCGACACGGCCAAGGCCACTCAGGACGCCGCCGCGATGCGCCAGGTCGACGGGGTGAGCGGGGAGGTCGTCGGGCCGGTGCCGGCGAAGGACGGCCAGGCCCTGCAGACCATCGTCCCGATCAAGGTCGACGCGGACGGCTGGGACAAGCTGGTCGACGTCGTCGACGCGCTCAAGGCCACCACGGGCACGTCGGCCGCCGGGATGACCATCCAGTTCGCCGGTCCCGCGGCCAACGCCGCCGACAGCGCCGAGGCGTTCGAGGGCATCGACGGCACGCTGCTCTACACCACGCTCGCGATCGTCGCGATCATCCTGCTGATCACCTACCGCAGCCCGGTCCTCTGGCTGTTGCCGATCATCAGTGCCGGCGTCGCGCTCACCACCGCGCAGGCCGTCATCTATCTGCTGGCCAAGCACGCCGGGCTGGTGGTCAACGCGCAGAGCGCGGGCATCCTGACGGTGCTCGTCTTCGGCGCGGGCACCGACTACGCCCTGCTGCTCGTCGCCCGCTACCGCGAGGAGTTGCGCCGCCACGAGGACCGCCACGAGGCGATGGCGCTCGCCCTGCACCGGGCGGGGCCGGCCATCATCGCCAGCGCCGCCACCGTCGCCGTCGGCATGTCCTGCCTGACGCTGGCCGAGGTGAACTCCACCCGCGGCCTCGGCCCGGTCGCCGCGATCGGCGTCGTCGTCGGCCTGCTCGCCATGATCACCCTGCTGCCCGCGATGCTTGTCATCTGCGGCCGCTGGCTCTTCTGGCCGGTGCGCCCCAAGGCCGGCTCCGCCGAGCCGACCGCGAACGGCGTGTACGCCCGCCTCGGCCGCCGCATCGCCCGCCGCCCGCGGGCCGTCTGGGTCGGCACCGCGGCCGCGCTCGGCGTCATGTCACTGGGCCTGTTCGTGTTGAAGGCGGACGGCCTCTCGCAGGCCGACCAGTTCGTGAGCAAGCCGTCCTCGGTGGTCGGCGAGGAGGCCCTCGGCCGGCACTTCCCGGCCGGGCAGGGCCAGCCGATCGTGGTGATCGGCAAGGCCGCGGCGGCGTCGGAGATCCGGGCGGCGGTCGCCGCCACGCCGGGCATCAGCGAGGCCGGCGAGCCCGTGATCAAGGGCGACCTGGCCCTGATCGAGGGCCTGCTCACCGCCGCACCGGACAGCGACGAGGCGACGGCCACCGTCCACCGGGTCCGCGCGGCGGTGCATCCGGTCGGCGACGCGCAGGTCGGCGGCATGACCGCGATGATCTCGGACATCAACGACGCCAACTCCCACGACAACCGGCTGATCATTCCGCTGGTCCTGTTCGTCGTGCTGATGATCCTCGGCCTGCTGCTGCGCTCGATCGTCGCCCCGCTGGTGCTGATCGCCACGGTCGTGCTGTCCTTCGGCGCCGCCCTCGGCATCAGCGCGCTCACCTTCCGGTATGCCTTCGGCTTCGCCGGCGAGGACACGTCGTTCCCGCTGTTCGTCTTCGTCTTCCTGGTCGCCCTCGGCATCGACTACAACATCTTCCTGATGACCCGGGTACGCGAGGAGGCGCAACAGCACGGCACCCGCCGCGGCGCCCTGATCGGCCTGGCCGCGACCGGCGGTGTGATCACCTCCGCCGGCCTGGTGCTGGCCGGCACGTTCGCGGCGCTCGGCAGCCTGCCGCTGGTGGCGTTCGCGGAGATCGGCTTCGCGGTCGCGTTCGGCGTGCTGCTGGACACGCTGGTCGTGCGTTCGGTGCTGGTCACGGCGCTCAACCTGGACCTGGGCCGGTGGATGTGGTGGCCGGGCAAGCTGATGAAGGTCCGCGACACCCCGACCCCGACCGAGCCCGAGCGCGACCTCGAAACGGTCTCCTGAGCGGGGTAGATTCCCTGGTCATGAGGTTTCGCGCAGTGTTGCAGGCGACCGGCGGGAACACCACGGGCTTCCAGGTGGACGACGACCTCGTGGCCGGCCTCGGCGGTGGCGGCCGCCCCAAGGTCGTCGTCACCGTCAACGGCTTCGAATGGCGGAGCTCGATCGCCCGGATGGGCGGCGACTACTGGCTCGGCGTCAGTGCGGAGCGCCGGGCCGCCGCCGGGATCGCGGCCGGCGAGCTGCTCGACGTCGAGGTCGTGCTGGACACGGCGGTCCGCGAGGTCGAGGTCCCGGAGGATTTCGCGGCGGCGCTCGAGGCCGAGCCCGCCGCGAAGGCCTTCTGGGACGGCCTCTCCTACACCAACAAGAGCTGGCACGTCCTGCAGGCCACCGGGGCCAGGACGGCCGAGACCCGGTCACGCCGGGTGGCGAGGTCGGTTTCGCTGCTGCAGTCCGGCCGCGCCCGCTGACCGAGTAGAAAAATGGACGTTCATTCATTATTCTCGGCGGCATGCGGAACAAGACGAGTCGCTCCGCGGAACACGTCACGTTGTTCCGCGCGCTGGAGTCCGCCCGGGGACGAGACAAGATCTTCGACGACCCCTACGCGGTGAAGTTCCTGCCCGGCCCCTACCGGCTGGTCGCCAGGCTCGCCCGCGTGCCCGCCATCGGCCGCCAGGTGGAGCACTACATCGATGAACGCTGGCCGGCCGGGCCGCGCGCCTCTGCCGTGGCCCGCACCCGGCTCATCGACGACCTGGTCGGCGAGGCCTTCGCCGACGGCGCCGGTCAGGTGCTGCTGCTGGGGGCCGGCTACGACAGCCGTGCCTACCGGCTCGCCGCGATGGGGTCGGCGCGGGTCTTCGAGATCGACCACCCGGCGACGCAGAAGACCAAGCTGCGGTTCATCCGCGCCCACGTCCGCCCGGACCGGCGCGCCCACGTGCGATTCGTCCCCGTCGACCTGGACCGGGACGACCTCGCAACCGCCCTGCGGGAGCACGGCTTCGCCGGCCGGGAACGCACCGTCGTCGTGTGGGAGGGCGTGACCAACTACCTCACCGGCCATGCCGTCGACGCCACCCTGCGCGGCCTGGCCGGCCTCACCGCCGGCGGGAGCCGGCTCATCTTCACCTACGTCGACCGCGCTGCCCTGGACGGAACAGGCGGGTTCAGCGGCGTCGAGGAATGGCACGCCGCCGTCCGGCGAAACGGCGAACCGTGGACGTTCGGCTTCGACCCGGACGAGCTTGCCCGATACCTGTCCGAGCGGGGGATGAGGCTGAGCCTCGACATGTCCGCCCACGCCGCCGCCGACCGGTACCTGACGCCGCTCGGACGGCACGAGCGGGCCGCACCGTTCTACCGGATCGCACAGGCGGAGGTGCTGTAGGTGCCCAAGGTCAGCGACGCCCATCTGACGGCCCGGCGGCGCCAGATCCTCGACGCCGCCGCTCGGTGCTTCGCCCGCGACGGCTTCCACCGCACGTCCATGCAGGACATCGTCCGCGAGACCGGCATCAGCGCCGGGCTCGTCTACCGGTACTTCGACGGCAAGGACGCCATCATCACCGCCATCGTGACCGAGTGGCACGAGCAGCGCCGGTCCGCCCTCGATCCCAGGCGTGACACGGCCGGCCACCCGGATGAGCCGAGCGACCTGGCGGCGTCCTACCTCGACCTGCTGCGGTCCGTCGGCAGGCCGCAGGCGCTGGAGGAGCTACGGCTGGCCGTGCAGGTCTGGGCCGAGGCGGTGAGGACGCCACAGATTCGCGAGCTGGTCCGTGGCGGCGTGGACGGGCCACGCCTCAGCGCCGCCGAGCTCATCCGCGCGGAGCAGGCCGGCGGCGGGTTCCCCCCGGGCCTCGACCCCGACGCGTTCGCCCGCATCCTCATCGCGGTCTACCAGGGGCTGACGCTGCAGACCGCCTGGGACGACACGGTGGACAACGACGCCTTCGTACGCACCCTGGAAACGATCCTGGGCACGCTCACGGCCCGTTACTGATCGACCCGCTTGAGGGTGGTGCCGACCAGCTTCTGCCAGTCGGCGGAGAACTGCGGGTTGGCGCTCGCGGAAGACTTGCCGAGGCGGTAGATCGCGTACTGGTCGACCAGCAGGACGTTGCCCCGGGCCAGGGCGGCCACGGCGACGTCGGCGGTCGCCGCGTGCGCCTTGTCGTACTGCTTGTTGCGGACGGTGACGAAGCCGGTCCAGGCGTCCTGCTCCAGCGGCGCCGTCGAGGTCGTCTCCGTGTAGGCGGGCTCCTCCCGGTCGCCGGACTTCGCGGGCTGCGAGACGCTCGGCACGCAGGCGTCGGCGACCGTGCGCAGCGCGGCGAGCGCGGTGGCGGCGGAGACGGTGTCCTCGTAGACAAGGGCGTTCTGGGTGAGGCTCTGCACCCCCTCCGCGCCCTCGTCGGACAGCGGCGCGGAGACGATCTCCGGGCTGCCCGGGATCGCCACCGGCGGTGTGTCCGCGCCACAGATGCTGACCAGCTGGTTCGGCGCCGCCGACTCGCCCGGAGTCTTCCAGGTCGGGCCGACGTCGGCGGCCTTCAGCAGGGCGTTCTGCATGGCATCCTTGCTGATGACGCCGCCGTCCGGCGCGGGCGGATCATCCGACGAACACCCGGCGAAAGCGGCGACTGCGCACGCGGCGACGACGACCCGGACGACCCTGCCGATCACAACCATCCGGCCATGATGGCAGACGCCCGGCGGTCACCCGCCGTCACCGGCACCTCGTAGGCGAATCGTCACTCACCGGATTCGAGCGCGGGCCGGAATCCACGGTGATCCCGGCCCGCGGGCCGCCGGACGCCGGGGCGCACCTTGCCGGATGGTCGCCGCCCGCCCGGCGGGGGCGGGCGGCGAGGACACGTCCCCCTCGTCCGCGTCCAAGAGAACAGACCATTGGGCGACCCGTGCTGATACCCGCCGGTTCCCGCCCCGGTGTCGGCTAGCCGACACCGGGCACCGGCCTGAATCAGCGGTTCGCGTACGCCTCGAAGGAACCGGCCAGCGCCTTCCGCAGCTGGGACCGGGGCCGGGAGCCGACGATGGTGTGCACGGCAACACCCCGCTTGAAGAAGATCAGGGTCGGCAACGACATCACCCGGTAGGCGCGGCCGGTCACGGGGTTCTCGTCCATGTTCAGCGTCGCGATCACCAGCTTGCCGGTGAACTCGCCGGCCAGCTCGGCGAGGGTCTTCGCGAGCGGCCCGCACGGCGGGCACCACTCGGCCCAGAAGTCGACAACCACGGGCAGGTCGTTGCCGAGCACCAGCTCGGCGAAGGTGTCGTCGGCGACGGTCAGCAGCGAATCTTCAGGCATCGGATCTCCCGTTCCTCGATGGCCTGGGCGAGCTGGCCGCGCAACCGGTCGCGGACGTCGGCGAGCTGATCCAGGTAGGTCTCGACCTCGGCGAGCTTGCGCCGCAGCACGGCGACGGAGTCGGGGCAGACGTGGCCGGCGGCGTTGCCGGCGCGCAGGCAGGCCACGAAGGGCCGGATGTCGTCGAGCCCGAAGCCGACGGCGAGCAGGGACCGGATCTCGTGCACGACGCGCAGCTCCGCCTCGTCGTAGCGGCGGTAGCCGTTCGTGTCGCGTCGCGGCTCGACCAGCCCGTGCTGCTCGTAGTAGCGAAGCGTGCGTGTGCTCGTACCGGCCCGTGCGGCCAGTTCTCCGATCAGCATGCGGCTCACCTCGTCCGTAGGTCTGTTCGCACGCTAGGCCCTGCCACCGGCGTCAAGGCAAGCCGCGGCCGCGCAGTGATCGGGCTCATGAACCGTCACGACGACCGTTCCGGTCCGCGATGCAGACCCGGGACTACGTGCGTGACCCGGCGAAGCTGACCCGGTGGGGTCCGCGACCCCGCTCACCCGGATCGTCAGCGGCGCGCCACGTAGCTGAAGGACGCCGCCGCGCTCCTGCCGCCGGGGGTGGTGACCACGACCGGTGCCCTGCCGGCCTTCGTGCGCGCCGGCGCGGTCAGCTTGATCCGGGTGTCCGACACCCGCGTGAAGGCCGTCGACACGCCGCCCACCGTGATCCGGGTGGCGCCGGCGAGGCCGGTGCCGGTGATCGTCATGGGCGTCCTGGTCTTCGTGGCGGCCCTGGTGACGCTCAGCTTGCCGATCACCGGGACCGGCGGGGCCCGGTAGGTGAAGGTCGCGGCGGTGCCGGGCCTGCTCGCCCCGCCCGGGGCGGTGATCTGCAGGTTCAGCCGGCCGGCGGGGCGGGCCGGCAGGGTCAGCCTGAGCTCGGTCGCGGACAACCTGGTGAACGGCACCGCCGAACCGCCGATGGCGACCCTGGTGGCGCCGGCGAGGTCGGTTCCCCGGACCACCACCGTCGTGGCCCTGTTCGCCGGGCCGCTGCTCGGCGTGATCGACGTGACGACCGGTGCCGGCGGGGCGACGTAGGTGAGCAGGCCGGCCCGCGCGCTCGTACCGTTCGCGTTGGTCACGGTGACCGCGACGGTGCCGGCGGCCCGGGCCGGCGCCACGAAGGTCAGCGAGATCGAGGCGACCGCCCTGGCGGGCACGCTCGTGGTGCCGACCTTGACGGCCGTGACCCCGGTCAGGCCGTAGCCGAAGAGGGTGACCGTCGTGCCGCCGACGGCGCTGACGCCGCTCGGCACCAGCCGGTCGATGCCCGGCGGCGGTGGGACGTAGGTGAACCTGGTCGCCGCGCTCGCCGGGCTGGTGCCGGACGGGCTCGTGACGGTGACATCGACGGCGCCGGCGGCGTGTGCGGGGGCGACCGCGACCAGCCTGGTGAGGCCGCGCGCGGTCTGCGGGGTGAAGGTGGCGGGCTCGGCGCCGAAGCGGACCGCGGTGGCGGTGGACAGGCCGGTGCCGGAGATGGTGACGGAGGTGCCCGCGACGGCCTTGGCGGTGGAGAGCGCGGTGACGGCCGGCGCCGCCGCGGCCGGCGCGGCCGGGGTGACGATGCCGTTGACCGCGTACC
Source organism: Actinoplanes sp. NPDC026623 (assembly GCF_040638275.1). Classification (NCBI taxonomy): domain Bacteria; kingdom Bacillati; phylum Actinomycetota; class Actinomycetes; order Micromonosporales; family Micromonosporaceae; genus Actinoplanes; species Actinoplanes sp. NPDC026623. The sequence continues at coordinate 68,831 of NZ_JBEZXZ010000013.1, forward strand.
CGCCGTGGGCCACCTTGGTGATGAACGCCCAGGAGAGCTTCGCGTCGCCGCCGTTGCCCCAGCCGGTGCCCCACGAGTTGCGGATGAAGACGCCCTGCGCGTCGTAGCCGTACGCGGTGATCATGTGCCCGCCGAGGCTCTTGCCGGTCAGCGTGTTGTAGAGGCTGTGCGTACCCAGGTACATGAAGTCCTGGAAGACCGGGATGCCGAGGGCGACCGGCCGGCCGGACGCCAGCGCCTGCTTGACCAGCGTCTGCGCGGCGCTGCCCTGGTTGTCGCCGACGAACAGCCGGTTCCAGCCGCTCACCCGGTAGTTCCGGGCGTTGTCGATCTCGTCCTGGGTGGGCGCGGTCTTCCAGTTCGTCGTGCCCTGCCAGTAGTGCTCCTGGGTGTCGACGCCCGCGGTCTGCGCGTTGCCCAGCACGGAGTCGGGGTAGAGCCCGGCCGTCGGCGCGCCGTTCGCCTCGACGTTGCGCAGGTACAGGAAGAGCGGGGCGTACGGGGCGCCGGCGCCGCCGGTGCGGTTCGCGTAGTAGCCCATGATGCTGTACCCGATGCTCCAGGCGACGCAGGAGCCGATCTGGCCCTGGTCGCCGGGCGGCGGGGCGTACGAGCGCAGGTCGACGCTCTCGGGCAGCACCTCGAAGGCGGAGGCGTTGCCGAGCCTGGTCGCGGCGGAGGTGACGACGGTGCCGGGCACGTAGCCGCCGACGGCGTGCGGCAGCGCCGCCGGGGTGGCGGGCTGGGCGCCGAGGGCCGGCGTGGCCACGGGAAGGGCGGCTACGACAGCCGCGGCGAGCATCAGCCAACTCCGGGTCAAGGATCCTGGCCTGAGTCGCATCCGTGGTCCTTCCGAGGAGGCTGCGCGAGGCCAGACCCATCGGCACGGTGCGGGAGGTCATGAGATCAATTCACGGACGGGTTCCGTTCCCGGGCCGGGTGGCTGACGTGCGCGGTGACGATGCGCCAGCCCTGCGGGAGGCGGACCCAGGTCTGTGACTGCCGGCCCAGGTCGTCCGCGCCCGGATAACCGAACAGCGTCGTCACGACCGCGACGTCCGCGCCGTACCCGGTGATGATCGTGTCCTCGAGGCGGCGGCCGGGCGGCAGCGGCGGCTGCGCGCGCCGCCAGGCGGCCTGCTCGAGCAGGCCGGCCTGCTGGTCCGCGACGCCGAAGCGCACCGCGTCCGCGGCGAAGAAGCCGACGATCCGCTCCACCTCGTTGGCCACGAGGGCGTCCTCGTAGTCGGCGAACGCGGCGGCGACCTCGGACACGACGTCGGGCCGGTTGATCTCCATGAAGCCTCCTGGCGGGGTTAGGCGGCCCGGCGCGTGACGCGCCGGGCCGCCGGGTGTACGGGCCGGTCAGACCGGGCTGGTCTCCCTGCTCGGTGCGGGCACGCCGCCCTCGGGCGCCTCGGTGAACTGGTTGCCGCCGGCGTGCAGGCGCTCCAGTTCCAATTCGTCGGCGTCCGGCTGCCGGGGCTCCGGGCGGCCCAGCGCGAACAGCACGCAGACCACCGTCAGCATCAGGTAGCCGAGGCTGACCGGGCCGTCGGCGTTGAACTGCACCTTCTCCGCGTGGATCAGGCCGACGAAGGTCAGCGCCGCTCCGGTGGCGGAGAAGATCGCCGCGTGCCAGAAGCGCTTGTCGATGATGAAGGCGACGATCGCGCCCAGCACCAGGCCGGCCAGGATCGCGCCGGAGCCGAGCGTCTTGAGCCCGTCGTAGACGACGCCCGCGCCGGCCAGGGTGCTGATGCCCACCTCGGCCGCCGAGGTGCCCGCCGCCGCCAGGGCGTTGTCCATCTGGCCGGTGGCCCAGCTCGCGATGTTCGGGATGAGGGCGGCGACCACGGCCGCCGCGTGCGCCCGCGGGGTGGCCTGGAACGCCTGCGCGCCGATGAGCAGGCCGATGTAGAGCAGGATCGGCACGATCGCCGCGACCGGGAAGAGCGTGGCCAGCAGCCCGAACATCCCGAAGAAGCAGAGCAGGGCGATGACGACGCCGGTGGCCATCGAGTAGCCGGTGCGGCCGCCCGCCGCCTTCCAGCCCGGGTGGCCGACGTACACGGCGGGCGGGAAGGGCGAGCCGAGCATCGAGCCGATGACCGCGCCGCCGCCGTCCGCGAGGAGCACGCTGCGCAGGTTGTAGCGGTCGCCGGCGCTGGCCGCGCTCTCCACGTTCGTCATCGCCTCGGTGAAGTTGTAGACGCCGAGCGGGATCGCCGTCGCCAGCAGCGGGGCCATGTCGCGCAGGCCGTCGATGAGCAGGTCGACCTTCAGGTGCGGGAAGGCGAAGGCGATGTCCTTGGCGGCCGCGGTCACGTCCGGCACCGACATGACGCCGCCGATCCAGCCGATCGCGCTGCCGACCAGCAGGGCGACCAGGCCGATCGGCAGGTTGAACGGGAGCTTGACGTCGGTGAGCAGGCCGATCAGCAGCAGGCCGAAGACCGGAAGGGCGATCCAGGCGGCCTTCCACATCTCCCCGGCCGGGTTCATCGAGATGAAGGTGATGGAGATGCCGGCGAGCGTGCCGAGCAGCGCGGCGCGCGGCGCGTACTTGCGGATGTAAGGCCCGACGAACGCGCCGATCAGCACGATGATGCCGATGATGAACGCCCAGGCGATGCCGGCCGTCCACGCCTGGATCGGGTCCTTCGTACGCAGGTAGATCGGCAGCATGATGACGAAGATGACGATGAACATGTGCGGGACGCTGGGCCCGTACGGCATCGCCGTGACGTCGGCGCGGTTCTCCTTGGCGGCCAGCCGGCGCGCCAGGTGGGTGTAGTACATGTTGCCGAGCACCAGGGCGATGCCCAGCGCCGGCAGGATGACCCCGAAGACGTCGCCCGGGTCCATCCCGATGACGCCGATGCAGAGGCCGGTCAGGGTCAGCACGTTGACGAGGACGTTGACGCCGAAGCCGAAGAACGCGTTCGTGTCGCCGCGTACCCAGTAGGGAGGTTTCATGGCTCGCTCCTAAAGACGCACGGAGGTGGAATCGGCGACCCAGCCGAAGATGCCGCCCTGTGCGGCGATCATCTGCAGGCCGACCCGCTGGAACTCGGGGAAGTAGGAGCCGACGCAGTCGGCGAGCACGAGGCACTCGTAGCCGCGGTCGTTGGCCTCGCGCACCGTGGTGTGCACGCACACCTCGGTCGTCACGCCCGCCACGAGCAGGCTGCGGATGCCGCCCTTCTCGAGCAGGTCCTGCAGCTCGGTGGCGTAGAACGCCCCCTTGCCGGGCTTGTCGACGACGGCCTCGCCCGGCGCGGGCCGCAGCTCGTCGATGATGTCGTGGCCGTACTCGCCGCGGATGAGGATGCGGCCGAAGGCGCCGGGATCGCCGATGCGCTTGCTCGGTGCGCCGCGTTCGAGCTTGGCGGGCGGGCAGTCGGACAGGTCCGGCAGGTGGCCCTCGCGGGTGTGGATGATCGGCAGGCCGGCGGCCCGCCAGGTGGTCATGAAGGCCGCCAGCGGTGCGATCGTGCGGCGCAGCTGGGAGACGTCGTTGCCGAGGCTCTCGCCGAAGCCGCCGGGCTCCAGGAAGTCCCGCTGCATGTCGATGACGAGCAGCGCGGTGCTCGTCTCCGCGAAGGTGAAGGGGCCGGGTCGCGCCTCGACGGTCGGCATCTCAGGACTCCGTCGCGGCGATGACGTCGTCCGAGGTGGACACGCAGCCGAAGACGCCGCCCTGCATGGTGACCATGTGCAGCGCGGCGGCGTGGTTCGACGCCTCGGTGGCGCCGGTGCAGTCGGAGAGGATCAGGCATTCGTAGCCGCGGTCGTTGGCCTCCCGCATGGTCGTGTGCACGCAGACGTCGGTGGTGATCCCGGTGAGAATCAGGTGCGTGATGCCCCGGGTACGCAGGACCAGGTCGAGGTTCGTCGCGTAGAAGGCGCCCTTGCCGGGCTTGTCGACGATCACCTCGCCGGCCACCGGGGCGACCTCGGGCACGATCTCCCAGCCCGGCTCGCCCTTGACCAGGATGCGGCCGCACGGTCCCGGCGCGCCGATCTCGGCTCCCACCTGTGCCGAGCGCCACCGCTTGTTGGCCGGCAGGTCGGACAGGTCGGGGTCGTGGCCCTCGCGGGTGTGTATGACGAGCATGCCGAGGCCGCGGGCGTGCGCGAGCAGCCGGGCGGTGGCCGGCAGGCCGGCCCGGGTGAGCGCGATGTCGTAGCCCATCGACTCGACGTAGCCGCCGGGGCCGCAGAAGTCGGTCTGCCAGTCGATGCAGATCAGCGCGGTGCGCTCGACCGGCACCGAGCCGTCGTAGGGCCATAGGTATGGGACGGCCTTGACCGGGCCGATGATCGCGGTCATGTGTCCTGCCTCTCCGATGCGTAGCGGTGTGCCCGCCAGCCGCCGCCGGCGGTGATGTCCTGTGCCGCGGCGACCGCGTAGGCCTCGCAGAGGAAGCCGGTCACCTCGGTGCCGTCGGCCAGCACGACCCGGCCGAGCGACAGCGGGGCGGGAATGCCGGCGAGCAGGCTGCCGACGGTCGCGGCCGGCAGCCGCCAGAGCTCGACGTCGATCGAGGCGCCCGTTTCGTCGCGTACCAGGCCCGGCGCGCCCGAGGGCAGGGCGTAGAGCCGGTAGCAGGGCGCGGTGCGGGCGGCGCCGATCAGCGTCGCCCGGCGGTCGGTCAGTTCGGCGTTGCGCGGCTCGCCGCTGAGGTGCAGCCCGACGACGGCGACGGTCATGAGGTCGCCCGCCCCGGTCAGCTCCTCGGCGAGCAGGGCGAGGGTCTCGTCGCTGAAGGCCGGGCCGAACAGCGTCAGGCTGGCGGGCCGTCCCTCCGCGGTGAATCCGTTCGGTACGGTCACCGCGGCGAGGTCGAGCAGGTTCGCGAACTGGGTGTACCGGCCCAGGTTCAGGTTGCGCCCGATGGGGTCGGCGGCGATCTCGGCGTGCGTGTACGTCGTCGCGATGGTCGGCAGCACCAGCACGTCCACCGTCTGGAAGAGCCGGTCCGTCCACGCCTTCAGCTCCCGCAGCCGGTGCACGCCACGCCAGGCGTCGGCCGCGGTGAACCGCAGCCCGGTCTCGAGCACCGCGCGGGTCACCGGCAGCACCGAATCGGGATGACTGCCCAGGAAGTCGCCGAGGTCGGCCAGCCGCTCGGCCACCCACGGGCCGCGGTAGAGCAGGTCGCCCGCCTCCAGCAGCGGCTCGACGTCCACGGCGCGGACGTCGCCGCCGAACCTGCCCAGCCCGGCGGCGAACGCCTTCTCCTGGCCGGCGTCGCCGAAGAAGTCCAGGCCGCGGGCGGCGCCGACGCGCAACTCGGCCGGGCCGCGCAGCGGGTACGAGCCGGTGCGGCCCCACGCGTCGCCGGTGGCCAGGCCCTTCGCCACCCGCAGGACGGCCGCGGCCCGGCTCACGTCCGGCGCGAAGATCGACACGCAGTCGAGCGAGCGGCAGGCCGGCACGACCCCGGCGGTGCTGAGCAGCCCCCGGGTCGGCTTGAGGCCGACGATCCCGTTGAGCGCCGCGGGCACCCGTCCGGAGCCGGCGGTGTCGGTGCCGAGGGAGAAGTCGACAAGCCCGGCGGCGACCGCGACCGCCGAGCCGGAGCTGGAGCCGCCGGAGATCAGCCCGCCGCCGAAGACGCTCTCCGGCGTCCCGTACGGCGACCGGGCGCCGGTCAGCCCGGTGGCGAACTGGTCCATGTTGGTCTTGCCGACCAGCAGCGCGCCGGCGTCGAGCAGCCGCCGCACGACGGGGGCGGTCCGCTCCGGCAGGTACGCGAAGTCGGGGCAGCCCGCGGTCGTCGGCATCCCGGCGACGTCGATGTTGTCCTTGACGGCGAAGGTGAGCCCGGCCAGGGGCAGCCCGGTGTGGACGGCGGCGGCCCGGACCCGCAGGTCCGCCTCGGAAACGGTGCTGATCCAGACGCCGTCGGCGCCGCGGTCGCGGATGCGCTGGAGGACTTCCATCATTCTGTCGATTGTCGACCGTTCTGTTTCGGCCGAGTCCACGTCAGGTAACGGACAGATGTCTTGCTGTGATCTAGGGCAGGTAAGCGCGGGCCCCGTGGGCGCTCAGTGCCGAAACGATGGCATTTGTGTCGCCTTGCTCGACCGCCGCGAGCAGGCGCTCGTGCCGGAGCACCCCGTCGGACGGCTCGGCGACCTCGGCCTCGCGGCGCAGATTGACCGCCATGTAGAGCTGGAGCCGGACCAGCACCGATTCATACAGCGCGGACAGCTGGCGGTTGCCGCCGAGCGCGACCACCGCGACGTGGAAGTGCCGGTGCGCGTCGGCGATCGCCGGCCGGTCGCCGGCCTCGGTCGACTTGCGCATCACCTCGAGCGCGGCCCGCACGGCGGAGAGGTCCGCGCCCGGGGTGATGCTCGCGACGGCGTGCCGCTCGAGCACGTCGCGGACCTCGTAGAGCTCGCGGACGTCGTCGTCGGAGAGCGTCGCGACCCGGACGCCGCGCCGCGGGATGTGCTCCACCAGCCCCTGCTGCGCCAGCAGCCGCAGCGCCTCGCGCAGCGGCGCCCGGCTGATGCCCAGCCTGCGGGTCAGCTGCTCCTCGACGAGGCGCTCGCCGGGTGCGGTGCGACCGCTGAGAATCTCGCGGCTGAGCCGGACGAACGCGAGGTCGACGAGGCTGTGACTCTCCAGCTCCTCGTCGCCCACGCGTCGAGTGTGCCAGCACGACGCCGCCCGCCACCGACCGGCTCCGCGCGCCGGCCCGCAGCCGCGGGCCGGCGCTCACCGCGTACGGATCAGAAGTCGCCGGCGGTGTTGCACTTGGCCCGCTGGACGACGCAGTTCTTCACGCGGTGCCCGAGCGCGGCGTTGTCCCAGGCGAGGAACGCGTCGCCGTGCATCGACGAGGCCATCTTGGAGGCCAGCTCGAAGCCGTCCGCCGAGCCGCTGGTCGGGTACGCGATCAGGAAGGAGATCGACGGGATGGCGACCGGGAAGGCCCCGCCGCAGGTGCCGTCGTAGGTGTAGGAGACGTGCGCCTTGTGCGTCGGGCTGTCCAGGTGCACGCCGTCCCAGCAGTCCGGGAAGACCAGCTGGAACATCAGCGTCGCGCCCGGCGCGCACCGCGGCCAGTTGCCGTCCGCGCTCCGGCCGATCTCGCCGCCCGCGCCGGCGCAGTAGAACTGGTTGACCGAGCCGGCCGGGGTGGGCGCCTGCAGCTTGGCGTCGCCCGCGATCATCCGGAAGCCCTGCGGGAACGGCACCGTGCCGGCCGGGTCCGACAGCCGCGAGCCGTAGTAGACGACCACGTCCTTGGGCTCGACGACCTGTCCGTGCTCGTAGAGGCTGGGAATCCAGTACGCCGAGAGATCCTCGGCCGGCCGGCAGCTCGTGCCGGCGTTGCGCAGCAGCGTGTCCGTTGTCGTGGCCGCGTCGGTGCTGTCGTTGCCGATGAAGCTGTGCATGTGCGAGGCGCCGGCCATGCCGGGGAAGACGATCGGGTCGTCCGGCTTCGAGTGGCTGTAAAGGCAGGACGCGTTGAACTCGGGCACCCGTACGTTGCCGGCGGGCACCGGCCGCGGCGCCATGGCCCGGAACTCGGCGAGCTGGGCGTTCCATTTGGCCTGGTCGATGGTGATCCAGCCGTCGGCCGGCGCGGTGCCGCCGGAGCCGAACGAGAACCAGTTGATGTTGACGAAGTCGCCGGCGCCGGTGTTCTTCATGACCGCGACGACGGTCTGCGCGCCGGTCGGATGGGTCGCGGCCGTCGCGGTCAGCGTGACCCAGTTCTGCCAGCCGCCGGTCGCGGCGATCGGGAACTGGGCGAGCAGCGGTCCGGTCGCCGAGCCGGTCCGCAGCTCGACGCTGCCGGTGCCGATGGCCGAGGCGACCCGCGCGGTCACGGTCAGCGCGCCGGCGGCACCGAGGTCGACGCCGTCGTACCGCATCCAGTCGCCGGCGGCCAGGTAGGCGGCGTTCTGGCCGCCCCCGGTGTCGCCGGTGGGTTCCACTTGCACGCCGGACTGCGCGGCGTACGCCTCGGCCTGCACGACGATGGTGGCCGCCGCCGCGCTGCCGGCCGCCGTGACGCACAGGGTGCCGGTCAGGACGGCGATGAGGGCGGCGGCGAACAGGGTTCGGGGTTTCGGGGATCTGTGCATGGCGATCCTTCGGGGATGGGACCACCCTCGCCGCGATGGGGGATCGGCTGGGGAGGGCCGGTCGGGTCGTTCGGGGTGCCCCGGAGTATGCCGCCGGGGAAGCGCTTTCTCAGCGCTTCCGAGGGGATTCTGGGCGTCATGTGCGGAAACATGCGCGAAATCGCCGAGCGATACGGCCGCCGGCGGGGAAGCGTTTCCCCGTCAGGGCAGGAGTTGATCCAGCGCGGGCGGCTTGGTGAAGATCCCGTCCTGGCGGCCGAGCGCGGCCAGCCGTTCCAGCGACGCCCGGTTGATGTCGCCGGACCAGTTCGGCAGGATCATCGCCGTCCGCACGGTGTCGGTGATCTTCGTGTACGTGCCGACCGTCGCGCGGATCTCCTCCGGGTGGCCGTCGGCGTACCGCAGCGACTCGTTCACGGCCTCGGTGAAGCGGGCGACCAGGTCCGGATCCCCGGCGATGGTCGGACGGCTGGTGAAGTACATGGCCACCGTCAGGTTCGGCGCGGTGTCGACGAAGTTGGACGCCACCACCTGGCCGCCCTGGGTGAGCACCTCGGACAGTTGCGGCTCCACCACCCACGCCGCGTCCACCTGGCGGCCCTGCAGCGCGGACGGCATCGCCGAGAACGGCATCGCCTGGAACCGGATGCCGTTCGGGTTCCCGCCGGCCAGGCGCACCGACTGCCGCACGGTGGTGTCGCCGAGATTCCGCAGCGTGTTGAGGGCGATCCGCTTGCCGGCCAGATCCTTCGCCGACCGGATCGGGCTGCCGTCGGAGACGACGATGGCGGAGAAGTCCCGCCCGGGCCGCCCGGTCGAGGCGACCCCGTTCGCCACCGCCTTGAGCGGCGCGCCCTCGGACTGCGCCGCCATCAGCGAGGTCACGTTGCTGAAGCCGAACTGGTAGCGGCCGGAGAGCACGCCCTTGACGATCGGCGCGCCGCCCTGCTCGGGGACCAGGGTGAGATCGATGCCCCGGCGGCTGAAGAAGCCCTTCTGCCTGCCGAGGTAGACCGGCGCCACGTCGATGATCGGGATGACGCCGAGGCTGATCGCGGTGCCGCCGCTCGCCCCCTCGGGCTCGTCGTCCGAGGAGCAGGCGCACGTCGCGAACAGCGTGGCCAGCACGGTCGCAGCGGCGAGAATCCGACGCATTCTGTGCACTCCTGAGGTCATCGACGGGGTGTGCCCGGCGAACCGTACCCCGTCGCCCGGCCCGGGGCGCGAGCGGAACGGGCAGAGGTCGATGTCTACCTGGGCATTGCGGTGCCGCCCACTCACCACAGGGGACAAACCCCTCTCTCGTCCGTACCGGATGAGGCGCGGGGCGGCGGAACCCGGCAGGCTCGGCCCGTGACCAACTACCTGATTCGGGTGGCCGGGCATCATTCCGACGAGCTGCTCGCCGCCTTTCCGTTGCTGTCCGCCCAGCCGCAGACGGTGTTGCGCGGCGAGCTTCCCGACCAAGCCGCGATGTCCGATGTGCTCAATCGGCTCGACGAACTCGGCATGCAGATCATCGAGGTGGTGTACCTGCCGGATCGCCCCGGTCCGTCGATGCTGCGCGGCCGGACCCTGAGCTGACCGTTTCACGTGTCAGAGCGGAACGATCCGTTCCGGTAGGCTGCCGCCATGACGACGAAGATGCCGGGTCGCCGTACGCAGGCGGCGCGCAACGACACCGTGATCCTCGAGGCCGCCCGCGAGGTGTTCCTCGCCGACCCCAAGGCGCCGATCGCCGCGGTGGCCGAGCGGGCCGGCGTCGGCATCAGCGCGCTGTACCGCAGGTACGAGAACAAGGAGGACCTGCTGCGCCTGCTCTGCCACGACGGCCTGCGCCGCTACCTCGAGATCGCCGAGTCGGCGGCGGCCGAACCCGACGGGCGGCGGGCGTTCACCGACTTCCTGCGGCGCCTGGTCGACGCGGACGTGCACTCGCTGACCGTGCGCCTGGCCGGGACGTTCACGTCGACGCCGGAGATGACCCGCGACGCGCAGCGCGCCGGCGCGCTCGCCACCGAGTTGCTCCGGCGGGCACAGGCGAGCGGCCGGCTGCGCGCCGACGTGGTGGCGCAGGACGTCGGCCTGGTGCTTGAGGGCTGCGCCGCGGTGCGCGTGCCGGACCCGGAGCGAACCCGGGAACTGCGGCAGCGCTTCCTGGCGATTCTGCTCGCCGGCCTGGCTGCCGGCGACGGCGAGCCGCTGCCCGGCCCCGCGCCCTCGCCGGAGGAGATGGCCTGGCGCTGGCGGCGCTGAGCCGTCTTCATTCGATACCCGATTTTCGGGGGTTCCGGCAACATTTCGACGATCCTTCGGAGTGTCCCCGGGCGGGTGCCGGCATTTTGCGGTGCGTCGCCGCCTATTGCGCGGAGATCCGGCCGTCGCCCGGTACGATCGGCGCCCGCCGGATCGGGGCATCCGGGTATTCCGCGCGTCTCGCGAGTTATTGTTTTCGGCCCGGGAATGACCGCCCGGCGGGTGGCATTGCGTCGGAAATGGCGGGTCCTCCGATTCGCCGTCGCGCCGATAGATCGCTGCTGGAGTGCGGCGGAGAGCCCTCTGAATACGTCAAACGAGCGCAATAGCATGGGCGGCCGCGATTGGTTGCGTGTTTCTTATCAGCCGAAAGGTCAGATCTTCCGACCCGGTTGGCGGGAAGTGATCGGCCGCCCGGCGGATAGGGCAAAAATCCCCGGAATTACCCTCGGGTTTCCGGGCCGTGGGTGCGCGACACGCGGAATCACCTAATCGGGTTAACGTCCCCGTAATCTGCGAATTCCGGCGGTCGATTGTGTTTGTGTTGATCAAGCAATTGATCGCCGAGAAAAGGTGGTTTCATGAGTAAGGCAACACGATTTCTGACCATGGCCGGAATGGCCCTGGTCGCCGGGGCGACGATGGCGGTGGGCCCCGGGGTCGCGGCCTCGGCGGCCCCGCAGGGAAGCGCGGCCACCACGCAGAGCGTCCAGCAGCAGTCGAAGGCGCCCCGCGATCGGGTGGTCGGCATCTACCGCACGCGGCGTGAGTGCGACTGGGCGGGACGTCGCGGGCAGTTCCGCGACCGCTGGGACTACTACTACTGCGAGCGGACCCGCTGGGGGCGCTGGGCCCTGCGGGTCGGGTGGCGCTGGAACAACGGTGGCGGCGGCTGGGACAACCACGGCGGCGGCGGCAACCACGGCGGCGGCGGCTGGGACAACCACGGCGGCGGTGACAACCACGGCGGCGGCTGGGACAACCACGGCGGTGACAACCACGGCGGGGGCTGGGACAACCAGGGCGGCGGCCACCGCTAGCCACACCTGAGCCGGCGGAGGCGGCCGCCGGGCGGCGGGCACCGAGGTCGGCGGCACGCGGCACGAGACGGGCCACACCCGAATCCGGGTGTGGCCCGTTTGCCGATTCCACGCGGGGATTGCCGGAATCATCCGCCGATGGGGGAAACGACGGGGGCGACACACCAGGAGATCGACAAGTACCCTGACGCGGCTCCGCCCCCGTATCGAGTTGAGGAATATACGTGTCCTATTCAGATCAGCCGTCCGTCGCGCAGGTCCCCTATGCGCAGCTTGCCGTCGCCTCCTGCCGGATGTGCGGCAGCGTGCCCGCCGCACCCGTGACCTTCCGGGGGCACCGGGGCCTCTTCGTGATGATGCAGTTCCTCAGCGAGCAGGGGCCGTTCTGCCGCGACTGCGGGATGGCCACCTTCCGCGCCATGACGGCACGCACCCTGGTCCAGGGCTGGTGGGGATACGGGTCGTTCATCATCACGCCGATCACGGTGCTGATCAACCTCTTCAAGCGCGGCAAGGTGGCGAACCTGGCGCAGCCGCAGCCGAACCCGTACGGGCCGAGCCGCCCGCCGATGCACCCGGGCCCGCGCCTGCTGCAGCGGCCGATGGCCATCATCGGGCTGGCCATCCCGATCGCGCTGGTGCTCCTGTTGATCACAGTGGCCAGCCTCGATTCGTGATGCCCGTGGCGCGCCGGGGTGGGCGGGACGCCCGCCCCGGCGGCCGGGTGCCGCCGCCCGTTCAGGCGTTTCCCTCTCGCGGTGCCTACCGCGGAGGGAGAATTTCGTCATGCGGATCGGAATCATCGGCGGTGGTGAGCTCAGCGGATCGTTGGCCGAGTGGTGGAAGCAGGCAGGTCACGAGGTCATCGTCAGTTCGCCGGCGGACGACCGGGAGCTCACCGGCATCGTCACCGCGACGGACGCCGCCGCCTTCGGTGAGGTCGTACTTTTCGCGCCCGACTGGGCGTCCGCGCACACGCTGATCGACGCGACCGCGGGCGCGATGACCGGAAAGCCCGTGCTGGACGCGACCGATCCCGTCGTCTGGAGCACGGACCACGGCTACGAGCGCGCCGTGCCGATCGGCCACAGCGGCATCGAGACGCTGTCGGACTGGGCACCCGACGCCCAGTGGGTCAAGGCGTTCAACACCTGCTCGCCCGGCGTGCTCCGGCGTCGCCGGGGCCGGGACCCGCTGCTGGCGGAGTTCATCTGCACCGACCACCGGGCGGCCCGGGTCGCGGCCGCCCGCCTCATCGAGGACGTCGGGTTCGCGCCGTTCTTCGCGGGCGGGGTGACCAACGCCTGCCTGACCGAGGCCGGCGGCCCCCTGCGGTTGCGGGAGGTCGACGTCGCCGACGCGACGGCCGTCTTCGCGCAGGCCGTCTCCGGCGGGCGATAGCCGCCCCGGCCGGCCCCCGCAGCACGACCCGCCGGCGGGTCGCTGAGCCGTTTCACCGCGGCCCGGGCGGCAGCGCCCGGCCGAGGCCAGGCTGACGTTCTGCTCACTGCATCATGTCTGCTGCATGAGGTCGAGGCTCTCGATCGGATGACGCTCGGGCATATGCGGTCACCGTTATTGACCGCCCGCCGTCAAACGTTCCAGACTGCCGATGAGGCATGAAAACGGGCATTGTTCAGGGGAGAAGAACGATATGGAGGTCGAGCCTCCGTACGTGATCAGCAGGGACGAGGGGGCCGAACCCGGGCTGTCGGTCACCCGGGCCGCAGACAGTTCGATGATCGAGATCGCGGTGCGCGGCCGGTGGAGCCGCCGGCTGTGCCTCGACGTGCACGCCCTGTTGCGCGGGTGCCTGGCGGAGCACCCCTCGGCGATCATCATCGACCTGCACGAGCTCGGCGACCTGGACGGCGCGAGTGCCGGCGTGTGGCTCGCCAACGCCCGGGCGGCGAGCGCCGGGCAACCCGCGACTCAACTCGTCCTGACCATGCCGCCGACCAGGCAGCTGGCCGGCCGGCTGCGCAGGCTCGGGGCCGTGCGCCACCTGCGCATCTTCGTCACCATCGAGCAGGCCCGCGCCGCCGTCGCCGGCCGGATGCTGCTGACCGATCGGCTGTACCTGAGCCGGCTGCGGCCCGAGCTTGCCTCGGCCGACGCCGCCGGCGACCTGGTCACCGTCGCCTGCGATGCCTGGGGCCTGCCGAACCTGGTGGATTCCAGCCGGCGGGTCATGTCGGCGCTGGTGACGAACGCGGTCGAACACACCGGCACCGACATGGCCGTCACGGTCTCCCGCCGCGGCGCCGGCATCTACCTCGGGGTGCGCGACGGTGATCCGCGGCTGCCGTACGTGGTCGATAGGGCCGACGACTCCGGTGTGCCCGTGCGGGGGTACGGCGAGCGCCTGCGCGTGGTGGACGCCCGCGCCAGTGCGTGGGGGGCCGTGCAGTCCCACGACGGCAAGGTGGTGTGGGCGATCGTGCGCCCGGTGCCATAGGGGTTGCGAGTGTTGCGGGCCGGGCGTGCAGGACCCGGCCCGCATGATCGGCTTGTCAGCTCGCCGTGCAGGTAACGGCCGGGACGCCGTTGGTGCCGTTCCAGGATCCGAGGAACCCGAATTCGGTGCCGGCGCCGGCGGCGAGGCTGCCGTTGTAGCTCACGTTGCGCGCGGTGACGCTGGAGGAGCTACTGGTGATCGTCGCGCTCCAGGCCTGGGTGACGCTCTGCCCGTTGGGGAAGGTCCAGCTCACCGTCCAGCCCTTGATGGCGGTGCCGCCGGCGGTCACCCGAACGGTGCCCTGGAAGCCGCCGGACCACTGGCCGGCGACGGTGTATGCCGCCGTGCAACCCTGACCGCCGGTCGGCGGTGCAGAGGTCGGCGGCGTGGTCGGCGGGGTCGTAGCAGGTGTGGTCGGCGGTGCGGTCGGTCCGCTGCTGTAGGTGGTGGCCTCCCGGGCGGTGGCCTTGATGCCGTTGGCGCCGTTGAAGATTCGCTCGCCCCAGGTGGTGAGCTGGGCCGGGTTGAAGCCGGTCGCCATGTCCAGGTACGGGTCGGTGTTACCGGACCAGGACCAGCCCAGGTATCCGAGGCCCCGGGCGGCCGATTCGGCGAGGATCGTCTCGTGATCGACGTTGCTCGACGAGCGCTGCCACCCGAACTCGCCGATGACCAGCGGCCAGCCCGCCGCCTGGAAGCGGTCGAGGTAGGCGGTGATGCTCGCGGCCGTGCTGAACACGTCGTACATGTGGATCGACAGCACGGTGTTGTGCAGGGTGTCGGCGTTCAGCACGGTCTGCGCGTTGTCCCGCATGACGTACTGCCAGTCCTGCCCCCAGTTGGGTGCGTCGATCATGAGCAGGTGCTGGAATCCGTTGCTGCGCATCTTCGCGATGGCGCCGGTGGTCGCGCTGGTCCACTGGGCGGCGTTGGTGTTGCCGATCGGCTCGTTGCCGATGTTGATCGCGACGTAGCTCTCCTGGCCGGCCAGCACGCTCTTCTGGCTGATCCAGTAGTCGACCGCCTCGTCGAGCGTGGCGGCGGCGCTGTCCTCGCCGTACCCGGTGGTGTCGTGCACCTCGAGGACGCAGATCAGCCTGTTCTGTTTGCACAGCGAGATCACGTTGGCGACGTCCGTCGACGGGCCCCAGCGCTTGCCGCTGCCCAGCACCACGCGCACGGTGTTGGCGCCGAGGGCCTTGATGTCGGCGAAGGAGTTGGTCTGGTTGGTGTACCAGACGTGCGGGTGGTTGACCCCGCGCATGACGAACGTCTGACCGTTGGCCTCGACGATGTTCCGGCCGCTGATGTGGAGCCCGACGGCGGCGGAGGCCGGCGCGGAGAACACCACCATCGAGGCGGCGATGGCGAGCAGGGATGCGCCCAGGATGGCGAGTCGTCTCTTCATGGGATACCTCAGGTGGAGAAGGCCCCGGAGGTGGGGGCAGGAGGCGTCCGGCCCACGGACATGGACCCGACGAAGACTGCCCTGCTCGCGACGGAGATCAGCGTAGGTCAATGTCCCGGTGCGGGACAAGGCGGTCCGCGCGCTACCCGCTCAGGGAATCCTGATATTCGGCGGTGCGCCCGGTGAGGGCACCGAGGAGGCGGGCCAGCTCCGGCAGGCCGGCGGCGGCCGGCCCCTGCGGCATGTCTGTGATGATCTTGGCACTGAGCCGGGCCTTGTCGGCCGCGGTGAGGCTGCGCGCGGTCAGGACCACGACGGGGATCCCGCTGGTGGCCGGGTCGCCGTGCAGGGCGGTGATGACGTCGAAGCCGTCCATGCCGGGCATGAGCAGATCGCAGATGATGAGGCCGGGCCGGTGGCGGCGGGCGAGGGCGAGCCCCTCGGCGCCGTTGCCGGCCCGGAGGACCCGGATTCCCTCAGCGGTCAGGCTGGCGTCGATGATCTCGAGGCTGTGCGGGTCGTCGTCAATGGCGAGGATGTCGAGGGTCCGGTCGGTCGTCGCCGGGACGAGTCCGTGGCGCGTCAGCCAGGTCAGCAGGGCCGGCCGGCTCAGTGGCTTGACGAAGTAGTCGACCGCGCCCAGCGCCATGCCGATCGCGCTGGGGCCGGCGACGCTGATGACGACCACCGGGATCTGCCGTAGCTGGTCGTCGGCCTTCAGGGCGGTCAGCACCTCCCAGCCGTCCATGCCGGGCAGTTGCAGGTCCAGCAGGATGGCCTCCGGCGTGCTCGCCCGGGCCAGGGCGAGCCCCTGCTCCCCGGTCGCGGCGACGCGGACGTCGTAACCCGCCGTGTCGAGGTGGGTCGACAGCATGCCCGCGGCGCCGGCGTCGTCCTCCACGATCAGCACCCCCGTCGTGGACGACCCGTCGACGCCGGGTGCCGCGCCGTTCGCGAGGGCCGGCGCGACCGGCAGGTAGACCGTGAACTTGGCGCCGTGGCCGAGCTCGGATTCCAGCTCCAGGCGCCCGCGGTGGGCGTCGACCAGCCGGCGGGTCAGCGCCAGGCCCAGCCCGGTGCCCTGCGCGCGGGCGCCCTGCTCGCCGGCCTGCTGGAACTCCTCGAAGACCCGATGGTGGTCCGCGGCGGCGATGCCCGGCCCGGTGTCGGCCACGCTGAGGGCGACGTCGGCGCCGAAGCGCCGGCCGGCCAGGAAGATCTGCCCCCCGGCGGGGGTGAACTTGATCGCGTTGGCGAGCAGGTTCGTCACGATCTGCCGCAGGCGCATCCGGTCCGCGTTCACCGACAACGATGCGACCGCCACGGTCACCTCGAGCTGCTTGTGTTCCGAGAGCGCGCGCAGCGAGGAGACCACCTCGGCGACCGCGTCCGGCAGGAACACCGCCTCCCGGTGCAGCTCGACCTGGCCGGATTCGACCTTGGCCAGGTCGAGGATCTCGTTGATGAGCCCGAGCAGGTGGTTGCCGCTGGAGTGGATGTGGTGGATCCACTCGGTCGGCACCAGGCTGTTCTTGCCGACGACGGGCTCCGTGCGCATCAGGTCGCTGAACCCGATGATGGCGTTCAGCGGCGTGCGGAGCTCGTGGCTCATGTTGGCCAGGAATTCGCTCTTGGCCGCGCTCGCCGCGCGCAGGGCCGTCACCGTGGCGGACAGCTCCGTGGTGAGCTGGTCGCGGTGCACCACCGCGCTGTCCAGGGCCGTCGCCATCCGGCCCAGCTCGTCGCGGCCGGACACCCCGGTGCTGACGCTCGGGCGCCCCGAGGCCAGGTCCATGGTCACCCGCGCCACCGCCGCCAGGGTACCCATGATGCCGCGCACGATCAGGTACGCCAGTCCGAAGGCGAGCAGCACCCCGATCAGCCACACCGCGATCATCTGGGTGCGGGCCGACCGGTACGCCGCCGCGGTCGCCGCGCGCTTCTCGACCGCCGCCCTGGTCTCGATCAGCACCAGCTCCTCCAGCGCGTCGGCGGCGGAGTTGAGCGCCGGGCGCGCGACGTCGTCGACCACCCGCCGGAAGCCGTGCACGTCCCCGCTCTTGGCCAACGGCACCAGTTGCTCGTCGCGTACCTTGCGCAGCGTCGCCAGGGAGGCGCGGAACTGCGCCACCGCCTGCTCGCGCCCGGTCATGTCCGTGGCGGTGTAATCGGCGAACGCCCGGTCGGCCTTCCCGTCGGCGGCGGACATCGCCGCCATGTCGGTGTTCATGTCGGCGGGGTCGTCGGAGACGAGGGTGTCGAACAGAGCTATCCAGGATCGCTGCACCTCGTGCTGGACCGCGCCGAGCTGGGCCACCGGCACCAGCGTCTGGCTGTAGAGGTACTCCGAGGCGACCGCCGTGGCCGACAGCTTCTGCAGGCCCACCGCGCCGACCACGCTGGCGGCCACGACAGCCACCAGCACCGCCGCATAGATCTTCAGAGCGATCGAAAGATCATTGAACCAACGCATGAAGACCCCCGTCCCGTCCCGCCGCGTCGACAGCCCCGCCGTTAACAACAACATATAAGGCGAGAAAACGGTGCTAACCCGGTGCTACTGCCCGGCCTGAAGGGTCGGACCTTTCGCGACGGTCCGGTCCCGCGGATGGCAGACTCCGGTGCCATGGCACTTGCCGGCGTCGACGAGGTGGCCTGGGACCTGCTGTCCCACGCCTACGGTGCCGCGACCGACGTGCCGGACCTGCTGCGCGCCCTCACCGACCCGGACCCCGCCGTGCGGGAGAACGCGCTGGACGCCATGTACGGCGCCGTCCACCACCAGGGCGACGTCTACGACAGCACGGTGGCCGTGATCCCGTTCCTGCTGCGCCTGGTGGCCGACCGGCGGCGGCCGGGGCGCGCCGCCGTGGTCGAGTTGCTGGCCGGCATCGGCGGCGCCGGAGACACCGGCCCGCCGACCGCCGAGGGGGCGCGGGCCGGCGAGGCGGTCGGCGCGGCGTACCCGCTCTGGCTCGAACTGCTGAGCGACCACGTGCCCGCCGTACGCGCGGCGACCTGTTTCGCGCTGCTCGCCTGCCGGGACCGGGCGACCGGGGCGGCCGCCGCGCTGCGGCAACGCTTCGAGGCGGAGGGCGACGCCCGGACCCGTACGGCCATCGTGGGCGCGGTCGCGGAGCTCGCCCGGCGCGCGGACGACGGCGCCGCGGCCGGCTCCTGGCTCGCCGGGGTGCTCCGCGACGACCCGGATCCCGGGGTGTGCGTCGCCGCGCTGACGCAGGCGAACACCCTCGCCGCGCACGGCGGGCCGCCGGTCGCGGTGGAGACCGCCCTCACGCTGCTGGCCGAGCGCGGTGCCGGGGCGCAACGGCGCCGGGTGGACCTGGGCAAGCAGGTGCTCGGGCTGAGCCGATCGATGGGCGATCAGGTCGCTGCGCGGGTGGACCTGCTGACCGCGCTGCTGCGCTCGCCCGACCGCGGATGCCGGATGAGTGCCCTGCTACCCGCGGGCGACCTGGTCGAGGGCTGGCGTGCCGACTTCGTGCCGCTGATCGCCCTGGTCGCGGAGCAGGTGACGCTCGGGCCGGCGGCCACCCGGGCCCGGGCCGTCCGGGTGCTGGAGACGATGGACGTGCTGGCGGCGCCCGCCGCCGACGCGCTCGTCGCCGCGCTCGAGGGCTCCGCCCGGATCGTCGACGAGTCCGCCATGGACAGACGGTCGCCGTGGGTCGTCCGGTGGCAATCCGGCGGCAGCGGCATCGGCCCGGCGCTGTGCGCGCTGGCCGGCGCGGGCGACCCCCGCGCGCTGCCCATGCTCGCCTGGGCGCTCGAGGCGGAGGTGCTGCCCCGCAACGTCGGCGAATACGTGGGGCGGTTCGGCGCGCGGGCCGCGGATCTGGCCCCGCTGATCGTGCGGCGCTGGCGGGACCTCCGGCCG